>NZ_JAQMIL010000083.1:0-45611 GCF_029990105.1 Bradyrhizobium sp. Arg237L
AACAAGCCGGAGCTCGTGGTGGTGGTCGAAAGCCCGGTCAGCGAGCAGCGCATGCGCGACATGTTCGAGACCGTGGATAGCGTGCTGCGCACGCATCCGGAGGTCGGCGAGTACAATCAGAAGATTTGAGATGGCGGCGCCCGAAGAGCTGAGCGCTTCGCTCGCCGCAAACAACACTGTCATCACCCCCGAACGCGGGTGATCCAGTACGCGGCGGCCTTTCAATCGAAAACGAACGCCTCTGCAATACTGGATCGCCCGGTCAAGCCGGGCGATGACAGTGGAGTGACAACTTACGCGGCCGCTCCGATGCAATCGGCCATTACCTATCGGAGCGGCGCCGGCAACAGTCTTGGTCTGGCTAGGGTTAACAACAGCGTCAAATTCTCTCCGATCGACCTTGACAGGGCAGCTTCTATCCCGCTGTCTACCCCTCACATCGCACGTTTGCTTTCAACAGCTCTAGATTGTAGTGACTGTCTGCGCCGCGGACAGCTCCTTGAGAACCCAATCTAGCGGAGAAATGACGATGATCCTTGTGACCGGCGGGGCCGGCTATATCGGCTCGCATGCTTGTGTGGCCTTGCTGGCTGCGGGTGAAGATGTCGTCGTATTCGATAATTTCTCCAACAGCAGTCCGATTGCCCTGCAGCGCGTGCAGCAGATTTGCGGCAAATCGCTGATTGCCGTTGAAGGCGACATTCGCGACGAACGCGCGATCGAGCAGGTGTTGACGCAATACAACTGCACGGCGGTCATGCATTTTGCCGGGCTGAAATCCGTTCAGGACTCCGTTGCGGAGCCGCTCGAATATTACGATCAGAACGTCATCGGATCGCACCGGCTGCTGCGCGCGATGCAACGGTCGGGCGTCAAGACCATGGTGTTCAGTTCATCGGCCACCGTCTATGGCACCCCGAAATTTCTGCCCTATACCGAAGACCATCCCCTCAATCCCGTGAACCCCTATGGGCGCACCAAGCTCATCATCGAGGACATGCTCCGCGACCAATATGTCAGTGACCCAAGCTGGGGGATCGCCATATTGCGCTATTTCAATCCAGTCGGCGCACACGAGAGTGGACTGATCGGCGAGGATCCCCGCGGCGTCCCCAATAACCTGGTCCCCTTCGTGGCTCAGGTTGCAATCGGACGACGCGAGCGACTGAACATATGGGGCGCCGACTACGACACGCCTGATGGAACAGGCGTTCGCGACTATATCCATGTCATGGACCTCGCGCTCGGACACCTGTCCGCACTGAAGGCATTGGACAGTCCGAAATGCTTCTCGGTAAATCTCGGAACCGGTACCGGCAGCAGCGTGCTCGAAGTCGTTCGCGCGTTCGAAAAGGCGTGCGGCAGCACCATACCCTATGACATCAAATCGCGTCGCCCGGGCGATATCGATGCCTACTACGCCGCCACCGAAACCGCATCCCGGCTGATGGGATGGACAGCGGCCAGATCGCTCGAGGCGATGTGCGCGGATCATTGGCGCTGGCAGAGCAACAACCCCAATGGATATTGCTGATCGTGACGACTGAAGGCGCCGCTGCGCACGGCGATATCCCGCCTCGCGCGCAGGCCATGATCAAGAATGGTTGCCGATTCTCATTGCGCGCAGCGCCGCCTTTTCAGGCAGAGCCCTGCACAACGTGGTGCCTTTTACCAAGGGACACGCTTCCCGATTAATCCTATTGGTCCATCGCACAACATGATCCGCCGGAAATGTCTATTCTGGCGGAATTATTGCGTTATGTAACGGCGCTGAAATCTCTGTTTGGGGGCTTTATGACGAAGAAGCGGGCTTTGATTACCGGCGTTACCGGTCAGGACGGCGCCTATCTGGCAGAACTGCTTTTGCAAAAGGGATATGAGGTCCACGGCATCAAGCGTCGGGCTTCGCTTTTCAACACCGATCGAATTGACCACATCTATCTCGATCCCCACGAGGCCAATCCGCCATTCCGTTTGCATTATGGCGACCTCACGGACTCTTCGAGTCTGGTCCGTATCGTCGGGCAAGTGCAGCCGGACGAGATCTATAATCTCGCGGCGCAGAGCCACGTGGCCGTTTCATTCGAGGAGCCGGAATACACCGCAAATTCCGACGCCCTGGGCACGCTGCGCCTGCTCGAAGCCATCCGCATTGTCGGCCTGGAGAACAAGACACGCTTCTACCAGGCCTCGACTTCCGAATTGTACGGACTTGTGCAGGAAATCCCGCAGAAGGAGACGACGCCTTTTTACCCCCGCTCGCCCTACGCCGTCGCCAAGCTCTATGCGTACTGGATCACGGTCAACTACCGTGAAGCGTATGGAATGTACGCCTGCAACGGCATCCTGTTCAATCACGAGTCCCCGGTCCGCGGCGAGACATTCGTGACGCGCAAGATCACGCGGGCGCTGGCGCGCATCCATCTCGGGCTGCAGGACCGCCTCTACCTCGGCAACATGGACGCGCTGCGCGACTGGGGGCATGCGCGCGACTATGTCGAGATGCAGTGGATGATGCTGCAGCAGGACAAGCCGGAAGACTTCGTGATCGCCACCGGCAAGCAGTATTCAGTGAGGGATTTCGTCAACCACGCCGCGGCCGAGATCGGAATCAAGGTCCGATGGGAAGGCAGCGGGGTTCGCGAGAAAGGCTATGACGACGCGACTGGCAAATGCATCGTTTCGGTCGACCCCCGCTATTTCCGGCCGTCGGAAGTCGCGACCCTGCTCGGCGACCCCTCCAAGGCAAAGCAGAAGCTCGGCTGGGAGCCGAAGACCTCGTTCGAGGTGCTGGTCAAGGAAATGATGCAGGAAGATCTTGAATCGGCCAAGCGGGACGAACTGATCAAGCAGCACGGCTTCCGCTACTACGCGCGGCACGAGTAGGGAAAGGGCCGCTGAACGGGGACCGCTTGCGGCGATTGATTGCTCGAGCGCATTGGTCATCCAACCGCTCGAGCGTCTGACCGCCTTATTTGCCCGTCACGCGCACCTGCTCCTTGACGGGAAGCAACAGCGCTTCCGGCTGGAGCCGTGTCCCACCGCTGCTCTGCGGCCTGGTGCTATCATCATCGATGGAGAGCATCTCCCTCAGCCACTGATGGATGATGCTTTCCCTGTCCCAACGTTCGAGCGCGCGCGTCCTGCCCTGCTTGCCCAGGACATTTCGAAGCGGCTCATCTTCGCCGAGCGTTCGGACAGCCTCGGCCAGCGCATTCGCATCGCCCGGCGGAACGACCAAACCGGCGCCTTCCACTTCATCGGCCAGCCCAGTGCCAGATCCCGCCATAGCGATCACCGGCCGACCGGACGAGAAGATGGCTCCGAGCTTGGAAGGCAGCACCAGATCTGCCGCCTCTGCTCGCTGCGGGATCAGGTGAATATCCGCGCTCGCCATCAACGCGGCAAAACGATCGTTGGGCTGCACCCCGAGGAAATGGATGTTGCCGCGCCCCTGTGACATCTCCAGGAGCTTGGGCTTGTGAGGTCCCTCTCCGGCGAGAATGAAATGAACGTTGGGGTGACTTTCCTCGATAACGGAGGCCGCCTCGACGACGAGGTCCAGCCCCTGCTTGTTCGACATCGTTCCCGAGTAGAGGGCGACGACGTCGTCTTCTCCAATCTTGAGCTCAGTCCGGAAATTGACCGTTGCGGGACCCGGAGTGATTGCGTCGGTGTCGATCCAGTTTCGGACCTCCCTCACCTTCTCCTGCGGAATTCCCTTCTCTTTGAGACGTCGCAACATCTGCGGTGAGATTGTGGAGACGCGGTCGAAGGATTTCAGGATTCTCGCTTCCGCGCGCAGCATCAGCCGACGGAGCCTTTGGTCCTGCAAAAGACCGAGGTCAAAGGCCGCGTCCACCTCAAAGTCCTGCACATGAAGCCAGGACTTCGCCCCGGTCAGGCGCGCGGCGACGGCGACGAGGGCCGCTGATGTCAGCGACGGAGCCACCGAAAGCATGATGTCGGGTCGCCACGAGAGCGCCGTCCGCACCAGAGGGATCGCACTCGCCAGCGCAAACGACGCATGGTGAACGAGCCGCTTGGCCCCTGACGGACGAGCGGGCACGTAGATTGGCGTACGGATCACCTGCACGCCATTCAGCTTTCTCGACCGGAAGTACCAGGATCTGAAGCCCCGAGGAATTCGCCACGCTGGATAATAAGGCGGTGCGGTGATCACTCGGACGTCGTGGCCTTCGGCCACGAGACTTTCGCAGAGCTCAGTGTTGTATTTCGCGACACCGACAAGATCGGGCGCGTAGTTGATGCCCACCAGAAGTATGCGCATTAAATGCAGACCAAATCAAAGATGTTAAGTTTCTTAGTTTTTAGGCGAGATACCGCACTCTTGTTCAGTTTGACGCGTTTGGACTAAGCGCGAGGTTGCGGCCGTATCCCCGGAGAAAATCGGCGTAGGCCGCGGCGAGGCCGGCACGCATCGAAATCTGCGGGCGCCAACCGAGTTCGCGGATACGCGAGCTATCAAGAAGCTTGCGCGGGGTGCCGTCGGGCCTGCTGATGTCGAAGACGAATTCGCCCCGATAGCCGACGACCTCGGCGACCAGAGCCGCGAAGTCGGCGATCGAGAGTTCGTCACCGCTGCCGACATTGATCGGCATGTCCTGCGAGTACCGCTTCAGAAGGAAGGCGCAGGCATCCGCCAGATCATCGACGTTGAGGAATTCGCGGAGTGGCGTTCCGGTGCCCCATACGGTAACCGTCGGCGCTCCCGCGAGCTTGGCTTCATGAAAGCGGCGGATCAACGCCGCCGGAACGTGGCTGTGGTCCGGGTGATAGTTGTCGCCCTTGCCATAGAGATTGGTCGGCATGGCCGAGATGAAGTCGTCGCCGTATTGACGGCGATACGCCTGGCACATTTTCAGCCCGGCGATCTTGGCGATCGCGTACCACTCGTTGGTGGGCTCAAGCGGGCCCGTCAGCAGTTGGTCCTCGCTGATCGGCTGCTCTGCGTGCTTGGGATAGATGCAGGAAGAGCCCAGGAACAACAGGCGCTGAACCCCGATCGCGTGACTGGCACGGACCACGTTCAATTCGACCGAGAGATTGTCGCAGAGAAAATCGACCGGGAAATTGTTGTTGGCGCCGATACCACCGACTTTTGCGGCGGCGTGCACCACGACTTCAGGCCGGTTTGCCTCGAACCAGCGAAGCGTCGGCTCTTCCTTGGCGAGATCGAGCGTGCTTCGGTCGGCCGTCAGGACCGTGCAACTCTCGGTTGAAAGGCGACGTACGATCGCTGAGCCGACCATACCTCGGTGTCCTGCAACAAAGATTCGCTTACCTGCAAGATCGTAATGAAAGGGCGCCATCATGCGCCCCCTTCCGCGTGCCCCGCGCGGAAAAACAGACAATCAAAAGTCATTTCAAAAAAAGCCCACTACGCACTGCGCGCTTGCAGCCCCAAGCGCGGGAACTTGCTAACACAAGCTTCACCATTAGACAGCCCCGTGCCCAACGTCACCATAGTTCATGGTGAATGCAGAGAGCCGCACAAACTTGTGGCAACACACGGCGCAAGAAGGCAGCAGCGATTTAGCTATTGCGCCGGTGAAGCAGCTTCGTGCGGTGATCTAGTAGGCGCGCCGAAGGACTGTTGTGCCGGGATTCACGCAGACACGATCCCAATACCATCCGTACGGCGTTTCAACGCGGACGCGTGGACAACGACGCCACGGCACATAGCCGTAAGGATAAGGTTGCCCCCAGAAGGTAACGGCCTGCACGCCATTGTCTGCTCGAAGCATGGCTGCCGTTGCCGGCATCTGAACGGCGGCCGTCGCCGAACTTGCCATCATGGCAACGCCAAACGTCAACCCAATAACCCCAGCGAATGTCTTGAGCATCAAAACCCCCTAGCCCCAACAGCGCATCCCAAGGCCCCGCCGTTGCTGGCAGTCATAGGGACGCGAGAAATCACGGAAATAAAGCCCCAATGGCGTTAGCTTTATCAATGCCAGGAAGCGAGCGCAACTTGACCATGACGATCTGCGCGCTTCTGTGGTTTATCGGCATCGGTCAGGGGTTGCCGGGCCACGCCCCTGGGCCTTCGAGATCGGGCGAACGGCGGTAGACGTCGCGGACGAATCCGTAATTTACCGCTTGCGATAGCGGTACCGTCTCCTCCCCCAGCTTTGCGAACATCAAAATGTCACGCAACGTTCGCCAGCGGCTTTCGTCATATTCGGCGATTCGCATCCCTGTCGGCGAGACGAGGTCGCGCTGCTGCTGAAGGTCGAAGGTAACGCGCTCTGCCCGCAGGCGAGCGGGATCGAATCCCACGATCAGCGGCACGCTCCGTGCATAATCACCATAGGCGAGCTGCCAACCGCGGATGATGGCTCGCAGGGCCTGGCCGACGATGGAGGGGCGATCGTGGACGAGATCGGAGCTGGCAAAGTAGACTTGGCCCGGCACGTGGATCGCGTATTCCTGCGGCCTGATCATGTTGAGGCGGGGCATGGCGGCGTCGGAGGGCATTGGCCGCGCGCCGATGTCGGTGATGATGGCGTCGACCTCGCCTGCGCGCAGCGCCTCCAGATTGTCGCGGTCGGCGACCTTGGTGATCTGGCTTCGCGGCAGGCCGAGCTGCGCCATCATGGCGTCGAAGATCACCTCGCCCTCGCCTCCCCTGAGGACACCGACCCGCTTGCCGACGAGGTCGGCGGGACGCCGCAGCCCGGAGCTCTCGAGGGTGAGGATCACGACGGAGGTGTCGAGGAAGCTGGCGGCGAATGCCGTGACGGGCACGCCGCGCCAGGCCGCCAGCAGGAACTTCTGCCCGGTTGTCACACCGATGGCATGCTCGCGTGCGACCATCTCGACAAAATCCGCGGTGGCCTTCTCCGCGACCGTGATCGTATGACCATCCTGGGCGAACAATCCCTGCTGCTTGGCAAGCATCTCGCCGGCGAAGCGCGCACCGAAGCGGCCGTCGAGGAAGATCGTTGTCTCATTGCGCGCAGGCGCCGGCTTCCGCGCAGGAGCAACGTCGTCGCGTTTGAACGCCAGATAGGCGGCACTGAGGACGACGAGCGCAGCGACCGCCAGCCAGGCCTGGCGATATCTGCGTCGCGCGGCCTTGCGCGGGCGTCTGGACGTCCTGCTCAATGGGAAACTCCGCGAGATTTTCGCAACGCGCGCACGGGTGAGATGCAAATGGGATACAATGCCAGCATATTGAGTAAGGTTACCGTTCGGTATCCCTTGTTTTCGTTTACGTTTGGATTGATACGCTGAGGCCCGGCTGAGCAAGTATTTTCATCGATTTTGTTTTGGCTGGCGGATACTTTTTTCATGACGATATTGGCGACGCGTCCGGCCTCCCTACCCACGGGGGGCCCACCTCTCCAGCCGGCACAAGTTAACGGCCAGCTTCCGGAATGGTCCGGGCGGAGCTGGCTGCGGCCCGCGCTGGTGGAATGGCTGGTGACGCTGGCGGATGGGCTGTTGATCTTCGTCTGCGGTGTCGGCTGCACGGTAGCATATCACCTTTCCATGCAATCGACGCTCGGCAAGACCGACATCTACGCTGCCGCCAGCCTCATGGTGGCGATCAATTTCGGGCTGCTGGTGACGGTGCAGAAGGGTTACGAGCTGACGGCGATCACCGATCTGCCGCGGCAGCTTCGGATCACGCTGACGACCTGGACCGGCGTGTTTGCCGCGCTGCTTGCGATCGCCTTCACGATGAAGGTGAGCGAGGAGTTTTCCCGCGGCACCACGATCTCGTTCTACCTGGTCGGGCTGATCGCGCTGTCGCTCTGGAAGACGGTGGCGGCGCGCTGGACGCGGCGGGCGCTGCGCGAAGGCGCGTTTGCCAACAGCCGCGTGGTCGTGATCGCCGAGCAGGGGCTGCAGGCGACCTCGGCGGCGATGCTGGAACTGTGCCAGCACGGCTATCGGCTGATGCGCGTGTTCGAGATCCGCTCGAGCGAGCTCGCCTCGCCGCTCCTGATGTCGTCGATCGGCCCGCGCTTCGACGAACTCGTCGCCTACGCGCGCGAGCAGCGGATCGAGCATGTGTTCCTGCTGATGAACTGGAGCCGCCAGCACGCCATCGACAGCCTGCTGGACGGGCTGAAGATCCTGCCGATCCCGGTGCACCTGGTGCCCGACGCCAACGTCTCGCGCTTCCTGAAATACCCGCAGGTGCACAGCGGCAGCGCCTGGACGGCGGAGCTGCGCCGGGCGCCCTTGAGCTGGAAGGAGCGTGCGGTCAAGCGCGCGCTCGACTTGGCTGGGGCCTCGCTCGCTTTGATCGTGTTCGCGCCGATCATGCTGTTCACCGCGCTCTTGATCAAATGCACCTCGCGAGGTCCGGTGTTCTTCCGCCAGACCCGCAACGGCTTCGGCGGCCGGGCGTTCCGCATCTTCAAATTCCGCACCATGCGCGTGCTGGAGGACGGCCCGACGATCCGGCAGGCGACGAAGAACGACCCGCGCGTGACGCCGATCGGCAAATGGCTGCGCCGGACCTCGATCGACGAGCTGCCGCAGCTCTTCAACGTGCTGAAGGGCGACATGTCCCTGGTCGGCCCCCGCCCCCACGCCGCCGCCCACAACTCCGAATACGAGCAGATCATCGGCAACTACGCCTTCCGCCACCACGTGAAGCCGGGCATCACGGGATGGGCGCAGGTGAACGGGTATCGGGGGGAGACGAGGACGGTGGGGATGATGGAAAAGCGGGTGGAATATGATCTGTGGTATATCAATAATTGGACGGTGTGGTTGGATCTGCGGATCCTGCTGGGGACGCTAATGGTTACATTTACACGGCCGACAGCCCACTAACGAGCTAAGCGGGATGGGATCAGGTCTGAACCGGGCGCTTTCGCGACCGTCCAATCAAAATGTCGAAAACAACCCCATGCAAAGTAGCAATCACGCCTTCCGGCATCACGTGAAGCCGGGCATCAGCGGCTGGGCCCGGGTTAATGGTTACCGCGGGGAGACCCGCGGGCTCAAGCTAATGCAGAAGCGCGTGGAGTTTGACGTGTGGTATATTAATAATTGGAGCTTGTGGTTGGATGTGAAGATACTGATGCGGACTGCAATGATCGCCTTTGCCCACCACGCAGCCTATTGATCACCCGCCGACTTCCCGCCGCGTTTTCCTGATGAATCTTTTTCTGATCCGAATCCGGAAACTCCTGCATGCGCTCGGGTCCCCGTTAGGGAGACGAGCCCTAAGGCTTGGCGTGGCTGCAAGCATCGAACACAGCTCATCCCTCGGCGCAGTTGATTACAAGACTATTGTTGACGTCGGCGCGAACGTTGGACAGTTCGCACTGTTCGCACGCGAACGCTACCCGACCGCAACGATCTTCAGCTTTGAACCACTTGAGGATTGCTGGGGCGTTTTCAGCCGCATCTTCGAAGGCGATAAGCATCTGCAACTCCATCGCTGTGGTATCGGTCCCTCGAACGAAGACGCTGCCATCAACGTCACGAACGAGAACGATTCCTCTTCGATCCTTGCGCCAGCTCCTACACAAGTCGAAGTTTTCGGAACAGCAGTCCATACAACGAAGAAGGTGGAGTTGCGACGGCTCGCGTCCGTTTTGGATAGCGGGCAGATCGCCGCTCCGGCGCTGCTCAAAATAGACGTTCAAGGCTTCGAATTGGACGTATTGAGAGGATGCGAGGAATTGCTGACGTGCTTCGATTCGATCTATGTCGAAGCCTCTTATGTCGAACTTTATCAAACGCAAGCGCTCGCTGGCGACGTGATCGAATTCCTGCGGGCGCGAGGATTCGCGCTTCGCGGTGTGTTCAACCAGCATCTGGATAGATCCAGAGGCCCACTACAAGCCGATTTCCTGTTCAAGCAGGCGCACAAATCGTGATTGGTCAGGCTTCCTACGTCGTGGCGATTGGCCAACTCCCGCCACCTGTAACCGGGCTGTCCTACATAACTTCGCGCATGATCGATGTAATTAAAGAGACCCACCCGGTCCAGACCGCGAATACCGCCGCCGAGCCTGGGCTGAAGGGACTATCAAAGCACACCCGTAGAGTCCTTCGAGTCCTTGCTGGAGGGATTTTGCTCATAAGACATTGCTTCAGGCCTAATCGCCTCTGCTACCTCGTCTGTGAAGGCGACTGGGGGCTGATTTACATAATCTTCCTTGTAGCTCTGGCTCGCGTTTGCGGCTATCCAACACTATTACACCATCACAGCTTTGCCTATATCGACCACCCAAGGAAGTTGATCCGCGCTCTCCTGCGCGCCGGCGGCCCCAGTCTTTCGCATGTATTCTTGTGTACCCTCATGAGCACGAAATTTGCTTCAGCTTATGGTATCCAACCCCGAGCATGTGTCGTTTCAAACTCAGCTTTCGTTTCCCCTGAAGCTGAGTTCGAGGTTCCGGCCGGACCGCTAACAATTGGACTCCTAAGTAATCTGACCAAAGAGAAGGGCCTCCACACTTTTCTCGAGCTGGTACGAATACTTCGGGCGGACGGTTTTCCAGCAAGAGCCATTCTGGCAGGACCAGTTGAAAGTGACCTGGATCGCAATCTTGTCGATGCCGCATCGGACGATATGAACGAGATTCTCGAGTATCGCGGACCCCTGTATGGCTCTTCGAAAGAGACGTTTTATCGCGATATCGATGTGTTCGTATTTCCAACGGAATACTCGCACGAGGCCGAGCCGACGGTGGTGTTTGAAGCGCTAGCGGCGGGTGCACTCCTCATCGCATTTGACCGGGGCTGCATAACCAGTCAGGTTGGAACGAACGGGCTTGTCCTTCCAGCTGGTGCGAACTTCATCGAGAATTCGGTTGAGTATCTTCGAGAAGCAGCGCACCAGCTCACGCCCCTCCGCAACGAACGGTGTTCACGGATCGAGGCATACCGCAATCTTCATTCATCCAGCTCTGTCGTAGTCAGGCGACTATTTCGCGAGTTGGCCGGATAAGAGCGATGGCCGGCGTCGAAGCTTCGTGTCAAACGGCGACTTTACTTAGCCAGCTGCCTTCCTAGTACGAGGCAGCGCACCTGCTGCACGATGATCCTGCCGCGTTCGCACAAGCATTGGCTCGCGCTGGAGCCTCACTCCCCCGACAATGATCAAAATAGCCGCGGCGATCATCGAGAACGCCCAAAAGTACACTACGGTTACTCCTCCGTCTCTCAAGATAGTCTTGAAGTAAATGAGGAATATCCAGAAGAAAGCGAACACGAGCGGGCTCGTCGTCCTTACCGCTGTGTCGTAGAGACGACTTTGAACGACTCCTAGAACAAACATCATTGGAATGAGCGAAATAAATCCATAGACCATATAAACGTCGACGTACAAAGTCGTCGTCATCGACGTAAAATTCCCATATTCATTGAGATTTACAATCGATGTGAATACTGGCTTATCTGGCCAAAGCTGTCGCGGGATTGGCCAATATAATAGTCGAAGATATTGAGTGCCGTACGAGTAGCCAGCTCGTTCGTCTACCACCATCGCAGCAACCGTTGCACTGTCGAACTCTACTACGTCCATCGAGCTCTTGCTGCCGCGATCTGCCACATACGAGGTCCAGATCGACGAAATATCGGCATCCCCGAGCACAACTCGACGTACGACGTATCGATCATGCCCGACGATGTCGAACAACAACGCAGCGAACAATACTCCAGCGACGATCAAAGCGCCTGGATATCTCCTTCGCGCCTCGATCAGCGACACAAAAAATACGCTAACGAGAACGACGACGAACGAAAGGCGCTGCGCGCCGATATACGCTCGAAGGGCCACAAATGCGGCTATAAAGAGGATGGAAAGCGTTCTTATAGACCCCTTGCATAGATACAGCACGATGCAAATAATGGGAAGAAATTCGGCCAACGCCAACGTGTAACCGGATATGCCAACGAGACGCTGTCCTCCCTCCGCGTCCCTCGTGACTTGGAACGCATTGACCGACTGGAGTCCTGCCTCGCCATAGGCACGATAAGTTCCGTAAAGTCCGGCTACGCCGAGCACGAGCACGGCGGCGTAGAATGCGAAAGGTCGCAGCACAACGAAACGGACGGGAGAGAATGCCGGAATGAGGTTCTTGGTACGCTTCGCAAACGTAAAGCCAAGGAATGCCGCGATGAGAGCGACGTTCGCAATCGCCGTTACGCGGATAATATCTTCGGCAGTCGGAGTGATTCCGACGCGCAGCCAGATGAACGATTTCCCATCAATGTAGATCAAGAATGGTCGAACAATGAATCCCACAAAGTGGTAGAGCAGGTAAACTACGAATGGATGATAGATAGGAGCCTGCCAGACCCTCACAACAACAAAGCCAATCGCGAACCACACCAGCAAATTGAACAAGGCCGCATATATCAACGGCGTGTCTACGAGATTCTCTACCATGCTAGCGCTTTCGGCGAACTCATAAATCTACTCTGATAGCTAATTCTGCATGATCAGATTTTCGTACCATGCGGTCTACGACTCCAGTTTGACGGAAACGTTAGACGCGTCGTCTAGATTGCCATATTGAGATACGAGTTGGGCAAAACGAAACTGGCTCGCGGGCTGTTCTAGCTTAACTCTTATCTTGATATCCTTGATCAGATTTGGAACGCCCTCTCCCGCAGTAATGGAGACGACACACGGCATACTCTTCCTGCGACAACGCGCCGAGATGCTAAGAATCACATCTGATATCTTGGGATAAACTTTTGTCGACAGCGCCAGGAAGCTGTCGGTCATATCGATCTGTCCTCTTATCCAGCTCCCAATATACACGGGTCCGCAATCGATGATCCTGATATCGAGATCGACCCATGGAATTTCTCCTGGCGAGAACCGCGTCGGCTCATTCCAACCACCGCGAACCTTGCTCGGCTTTGCCCTTCCGCCCTGAAGCCCACCCAGGCGCCTACAACTCTCGAAGGTACAGTCCTTTAACCTTCCGTGGGCTCCACCCCAGCCCTCCCAACCCTGATTACCATCGAAGAAATAACCTCGCTCTATGTCCAAATTTGTTCCGCAGGGGTTGAGAATATCGGCGTTGGTTTGACCCATAACTATGTCCCGCCCGGTGAATGACCCGTGATGGGAACCTCCTTGATAGAAAACTTCTCCCCGAAAGCGCACGACTTTCGAGCGCATCAGCGTCCAATCACCGGTTGCCCGGTCGTTTTCGGCCCAGAGGCCTTTGTGCGTGAGGTCCCAGCCGTCGCCGCTCGAGACATCAGCGGGGAAGTTATATGTGTTAGTTCGATCGCATCCCCCGTCCAGTTCTATATCGACGAGTGTCACTGAGGGTAGGTTCGAACGATCAGAAGCTGGCGACGGCCGCCCCTTTAGGAATATGCCGGGCCCTCGCCAAACCTTTCCGTTCACGGTTTGCCAGTTCGATTGAAGCTCGCCGCCATCATGATTCCGAAATAGAATTCGACTCTTGTTCTTTTCTCCAACAAGAGCGATTTGCCGCTCGATGATGATAGAGTGGCCATCATATGCGTTATTTTGCCTCGGATCGCTAGTTCGCTTTGGGCACCAGACGGCATAGGCGTGCCGCCTAAACCGTACAGTTCCCGCACCAAACGTCTCGGCATACCTGATAGCTTGCTGTATAGCTGGCTGATCATTGGCGAGACCATCTCCGATGGCCCCGAACGCTTCAACAAACACAGTGTCGGCGCTCAGACGGAAATTTCGTCCGTCCGAGGCAGCAAAGGCTGCTGATGGGTACTCCGCTAAGAAAGTAGAGTCGACGCTCGCGTCGCTTTCGAAAATCAGGTTTACGGGATCCGGTCCGTCTCCCAGGCACTCTATTCGCGTTACGGAAGACGGAATTCGCTCGTTGCGTAGCTGCCCGATCGGAACCGGTCGCTTCGAGGCCTCTTCCCAGTATCCAGATCCACTCGTCAGCCACCCGACCGCCAGTCCTCCCAAGACAACCCGTCGATCCAGCGGCTTCATAGTGCTCAGGTTCCTTGCCTTGTGGACGTTCACAACGGGAAACGCCCTATCCGCGAAGCTAAAATGGGCTTGCAAGCAACGATTCAATGGACGATTGATAACGCGCGAACGTGTATTTTTGAGCCTCTTGCTGCGCATTTGCTTTGAAAGCGGACAGCCTCTCACGATCGGATATTAGTTGCATCACAGCTCGCTGGAGCGCTTCTTCTGTCAGCTCCGGCAGCAAAATGCCCGTTTCGGGCGTGACCGCCACACCAGCATTTTTCGATTGAATCAGCGCCAATCCAGAAGCCATTGCTTCATAGAGCACGATAGCGGAGCCCTCGAAGTAGCTCGGAAAGATCAGGACGTCCGCGTTCCTCATGATGGAAGGAACATCGGCACGAGGAACAGTCGGCTGGTAGCTTACTCGTTCTGAGTATCTCGAAAACACAGCTCTTGGTACAAGTAGATCTCCGACAATCTGCAAAGAAGCCAACTCACGTGGAATTTTTTCGAAAACTTTCAGAATGAGATGAATCCCTTTCCGGACCCCGACCTGGCCAAGAAATAAGAAACGAACAGGCCCGGAATAGGACTCATCATCAACTCTATTGGGCCCTCCAAACAGACGGTCGTCGAAACAATAATTCAAAACGCGTAGCCGATCGCCAACCGAACGATCGGACGCGTGTCTCCTCACGGAGTCAGCTGCAAACGGCGATCCCGTCACGATGACATCCGCAAGGCTATACTCCTCGTCATCTCGTTCAATACGATCAGCAGGTATCTGGTACGGTGTGCTGGAAAAGAATTCCGGATACTCTTCGTACACTTCATCCATTATCCGATTATGCTCTCGTCCATCGCCTATCGTCCGATCGAGGATGCAAGCCCTTCCGGCGGCTTTCGCTGCTCGAAACGCTTGCACTGACGAGCTGCTGTATCCCCATAGATCAAAGCTACTAGAAGATTCGATCTCGGATCTCAGCAGTTCTGCAAATCTTGCATTTCCAAACTGATCTATCCTCCGCGCCAAGTGCCGGAAACCCGCGCGATGGGCCAATCGTTCAATCCACTCGGAGGCTCCGATTGTCCTGACCAGACTTGTGTCGAGGGCGGGATTGCTGAATCGACGAAACTCGTAGTGTACCCTCTCCCGCATCGGCGACGGCATCATCCGTTCAATCCGATATGGCCACCTGTCTGGCTGATAGAAAATCGATGTTGCATAGAATTTCAAACGACCAAGCCGCTGTAGCGCTAGCGCAGTCTGCCACGAATGCTGTGTGCCAGGATGGAAGACGGCAAGCTCTTCCACAAATGAGGTTCTGCGAGTCAACACACGGCCTCTATCAGCTGCGGTTGCCCCTTGTTCGCCGCTACAACCTCGGCCAGTGCTTCGCCAAAGTGTATCTTTGTACTCCGATAGTCTTTGACGGCGCGATCTATTCGCGCGGAAAGCGCGTCTTCTTTTTTCAGGCTCTCAATCACCAGGCGGCTTAACAACTCGGGGCTAATTGAATCAATGTCAATAACCCGGTCTTCCAGGCGGAGATCCTTCATGATGAACTCCGTCTTTGGGAGGTACGAAATAGCGGTTAACGGCCGCGCTTCCATCATCGCGAAAATGCAAGAATGAAAACGTGTCCCGACGAAGATGCGCGCCCTTCCAATGGCTGCCCGAAGGATCTCCGGCTCTGTTTCTGTCTTGTGCACGAGAACATGTGCACCGGAGCGAGCTGCAACTCGGTGGGCTAAATCAAGGTCAGTCGCCACCTGATTGAAGATGACAGTCCTTAGACCGTGCTCGCGATAGAGCGAGCCAAGAACCTTTACTAGGCTCTGCTCGTATCGCGCCCTGTATTCAGCCACATTTTCCTGATGAGGAAACGGCCAATCAACAACCGTTACGCCAACGAACGACTCATCTCTCGCTAATCCGATCTGCTCAAGGACATTGTCCACCTCCGAACCGTTCTTCGTCACCTGCAAATTCCAAAAAGCGCTGTCGCCGGCGACAACGATCTTGTCCGAAGCGATGCCCAATCGTTTGACGAGGAACTCCCGAGAGTAGCCTTCGCGGACACAAATCAATGCACACCGCGACAGAACGAAACGGGTAATTGCTGTTCCGAGCGTCGATCTGATCGGCCCAATACTCTGCGGTGCCAGGATCACCTTGGATCCAAGCAGAGTCCCAATATGGATGTGCAACAATGCAATAATGTACGACATGTTGGTGTCGTGGATGTATCCGCCGGGAGCACTCACGACGGTGTTTGCGGTCCGGTAACTAAGTAACGTCTTCACCTGACTCTGCGGTAGGACTTGGGCTAACCGAAACCAGCCGGTCGCACATGCAAGCCACGCCACCAAGAGATACACGAGTTGCTCAATACGCCCTATTAATCCCGAAAAACGACGAGCATTTCCGATACGCTCACTCCAATCGACATCTGGATGCACTGCTTGAGCGGACGAAACTCCTTCAAACAGCACCCCCATGATCGCTGCGTTTTGATCGACCTTCCGCATTTGTTCGATGCATTCGTCCAGCAGGACAGAATCCCCACGATTGGACCTGCCAAATGCATTTACGATCAAGTATTTCAAAGCCATGCTATTCTCGCTATTTTCCTGGACTTGACTCGACAAGTGTTGCGATACCCCCGGCGAATCGGGGCAGCCCCCACTGATCGATCATCCTCATTGCCGATTGGGACATCGCTTCTCTCAAGGCTCTGTCAGTCAGAAGTTGACGCAAGAACCCCGCACCGACCTCAACATTCCCTGGGGGGAATACAAACCCTGACTTACCGTGCTCGACGATTTCACCGGCAACGCCACATCTGCTCGTAACGATACAAGGAATGCCTAGGGCCATCGCTTCGTTCACGCACAGTCCCCACTGGTCGTACTCGGATGTAAGAAGCAGAGCCTCAGCTCGCCGATAAAAGATAGGCATGATACTGTTCGGTACGTCACGAAGGTGACAGATCATGTCCTCAATGCCGAGTTGCTTCGCTGTCTCGGAAATCATCGTCTCTTCGGGCCCCGCCCCGATGAGCATGAAGTGAACACCGAGTTGCTGGGCGCCGCTAGCGGCATAGACGTGCAGTGCCACATCAACACGCTTGCGATTCACGAGACGACTGACGCAAATGACGTATCGTTCAGGCAGGATCCCTCTGCGGAGAAGCAGCGGAACTCTCCGCTGAAGTTTAACGGCCTGTGCTCGAAAGAACTCATTATCGACCACGTCATAACCGATTTCGATCGGGCGCATCACGCCGAGCGATCGAAAATAGACGCGGTGCCTTGAGCCCGCGACAAGCGCACCGTCGAACAGGCGAAGCAATCCGGACTTGATCCTTTCGGACCAAGAGCTCCGCCTTTGATCATCTGCTTTGCTATCCGACATAAAAAAGATCGGTACGCCGTTGACTCTGGCGAACAGAAGCGACGTCAACGACAAAACATCAGAATATCCGATTGTGAAAATATGGCTTGGGTTGGCCGTTCTCAGCGCGCGCCAAAGACCGAGAGCGACCCCACTCTTACCTGTCGAACTACCCAGCTTGATACAGTGTATTCCGGTTGTCAGGGCCGCGGCTCTTCGCTGCCTGTGCGCGTAGAATGCGGATGACCTCGATGCTTCGATCGCGACCAACTGGCGACCGACTGAGCGCAGATGCTCCTGACATGACGAAAGTCTGCTCGCATGGTAATCTCCAATGTGATTGATGACGAAGCAAACTCGACGCTCATCGTTGCGCAATTCTAGCTCTGGCGGAGCCGTAAGACGCATGCTCGACATGAATGACATTGTTAGGCCCGCATCAACTTCGTTTGGTGCTCAGCCCGACGTGCGCCCTTACTTTCAGGGCGCGTAGAAAACGTCGCAATTCATGAACCTCAAAAAGAGTGACGCGACTTTGTCGCAACGTGACGCCACACATGCAGACGTCGAGAACCAGAATCGATACTCCAGCGCCAGTCTCACCAAGCCAGAGCGACGCAAAATAGCTTAACGGTATTGTCCCTAGGGCAAGGATCAGAAACGGGTACGCAAAACTGGCGTGGCGATTGGTGGCGATGGTCAAACTCGCCAAAGGATTCCAAAAGCCACCAAGGAGTACCGTTGCGGCCATGACAAGCGTGAGACTATGCGCCGGTCGTATGACACCGTGAGTCCACATCGCAACGATATCCGGTCCAAGCCACGCGAGAATTACCGAAAATGGAACAACGATGGCAAAGGCAGTGATGAGGATAGTTCCCACCATTGCGATACGCGCTTTGTCGTCCTTCCTGGCAACAGCAGCCGAAAACTCTGGCATCATCGCGTGCGTTAACAACTGGGTGAGCTGTAGGCCGACGCGTGACAACGTTCGAGTCGCAGAGAATAGAGGCACAACGGCATTTGACGTTGCCGCTCCCAGCGCCAACGCCGTCCCTTGCAGATAGCAGGCTTGGCCAATTGGAAAGGCAAGAAGGGCCACAGCGGGCGCCCAGAGCTGACGAACCTCCGAGCGATGCGCTTTCGAAAAGCCGATTCTGAGCCACGGGACTTTTGCCCGCAATAAGAAATTTTGGATCACAAGGGCGCAGAGGCGACAAACAAGGAGCGCGCCGGCTGCGTGAACAGGGCCATAACCCCACATCACGAGCACCACAATGATGGCGTTCTCCAACAAGACGGTATTGGTCAACCAAAACACTCCCAAAGCGAACAAACCAGCACAGCGAAAGCCTGCCAGGAAGATGCTGCCCTGAAGACAAAGGATCCCGTAAATGACAAGTAGGAAAAGCGTCCAACGCGCCCCGTCGGCGCTGAACCCATGTGAAGCGGGATAGAGCTTCGCCGGCACAAGCCACACGACCGTCAAAGCAACCACCGCCACCGTTGCCGACGAAACGAGCACAACGACCCACGCACTCTGGAATACCCGAACGACTTCCTCAGTTTCCCCGCGGGACGCCAACATCGTCATGCGAGTACCCGCCGCCGTCGCAAAACCAAGATCACTGGCAGAGAGGAAACTCGGGATCGTCGACAGCAAGACCCACCCGCCGTATACCTCGATTCCCCAATGGAGCGCCAAAACCGGTACAAGCAAAAGCTGTACGCCAGCTATCACAAGTTTATCGTAAGCGTTCGCCACTATCCCCAAACTCAAGCGTCGGAAGTTCAACGATCGTCCCCTTACCACGGCCCCTACTTAGTCCTTCTGTCGGTCCACGTTGAGTGCGCAGCCAAAATCATCGATCACGCGGAGTAATATTGTATCGAAAGAAGGAGATTCCCTTCATACTTCCCAAGATCGTATCGACTCTTCTATAAGGCTCGAGGTCGATTGGATTGCACCGATCGGAACCAAAATAGCATACCTTTAGCTTAAAGATCCGAGGACAATTGTTCTTGATGCTTACGACGTGATCGAGCATCGTCGGGTTTACAACCTGCGTCCGAGCGGCTGCTTCAATATCGAGACATGGTCGATTCAGGGCATCTCGTGCCGTGAGAGAGCTGGATTGCTCAGGACGCCCCTGCATCGTGATCTTTGGAATCGTCGAACTTGTTTGAGCATCAACTTCCGACACGAATACGCTCGTTATCGCGACTACGGTGGTGAGTGCGGCAAGAGATCTGGTTACCACTGAAAACACGCTCACCTCGCGCGACCGTCTTGATCAATTCCTGGAATCGCTAATTTAAGCCCATCGCGAGAAAGGCGACGCGCAAGACTCTCTCGATCTGCAATATCCAGCCGTTCTACTCCGGCGAGTAGTCGTGCCCGATGTCCCCATCCGACAGTCGTTAGGTTGATCACTGCTTGTTCTATGAAGTCTGCATCGACTAACTCGGCAAATTCAGAAACGACCGCTGTCTGTGTTGCATCGCTCAGCATCGCAAAGATCGCAAGAGCCAACCGGTTACGGCGAAGTGCAATCCAACCTTCAAGCGGACCAACCGCATAAGACTGATCGATATAGCCGAGATACTGAGCATCGAACCCGTTGCGTGCGGTTTCCGCGGAATACAGCATCATCCAGAGAAAGGAATCGGTTGGATTCAGCGAAAGCGCGGATTTCAGGGTTGCTTGGGCGGCATCTCCCTCCTCTGGGCTTTTCCGCTGCAAAACCTCTTCGGCCGTGCTCAACCTGAGAAGAGCTTTCGCCTGCGAGAACTCCGGCGATACAAGGAACTGCTGCGGAGCCACCTCCATCCGCTCCAGCATGTTTTCCAGAACACCGGGTTTGAAGCGCTGATCCGCAATGATCCCTGCGATGATGTCCCGAGCTGACGTCGTTAGCCGGAATGACGGCAGCGCAGTTAACGACCAGAGGACGCCAACGAGGCCACACAGCATCAGCAGGCCACGCAAGGACACCCGCTGCATCACCTGAAGTCTATTCCACATACCCATAGCGGGCGTAATATTTCTGGTAGTAATAGCGGCCGTGATAGGATTCGTAGCGCGCCAGCGCCTTGGTATCGGCCTTGTTCAGGACCACGCCAAGCAGCTTGTTCTGGATCTCGGGCGACCCGCGCAGGTTGTGCCTAACCACATCGATCTTGGTCTTGCCCCACTCGACCACGAACACATAGGAATCGACGAACGACGACGTCACGCGGACGTCGACCACGGGGGCCATCGGCGGCATGTCGAGCACCACGTAGTCGAACTTCGAGCGCAGCAGGGTCATCAGCGCGTGCATCGCCTTGGAGGCAAGGATCTCGTTGGTGTGCAGGAGTTTTGACGTCGTGCCTGCGGGGAGGATCGAGAGCCTGGTGACGGGATCGACCGTCAGCGCCTCCTCGAGCTGCACCTTCTGCGCGACGACGTCGACGAGGCCGGCCTGCGCTGATGGCACCAGCGCGCGCGACAGCGAGGGGTTGCGCAGGTCGCAATCGACCAGGAGCACGCGCGCGCCGCTATGCGCCATCAATTGCGCGAGGTTGGTCGAGAGCGTGCTCTTGCCTTCGTTCGGCAGCGTCGAGGTCACCGCCAGCACGCGGTTCTCGCGCACGATCGAATTGAGATCGACCGCCACCTTCAGCGTGCGCACGGCCTCGGCGAAGCGCGACAGCGGATTCTCGACGACATAGCGGAGCAGGTCCGGCTCCGGATTGTTCTTCGGCTTGGCGAGCTTGCCGGCGAGCTTCGACTGCAGGCCGGCCGGGAGCTTCGAGTGCAGGCCGTCCGGAAGCTTCGACGGCAGGCCGGCCGGCGGCGCCAGCGAGGGCAGGATCGCGATGCAGTTCGTCCCCAGCACCTCCTCCACCTGCGAGGTGGTGCGGAACACCTTGTCGGTGAGCTCGCGCGCCATCGCCGCGCCGAAGCTCAGCATCAAGCCGCCCATCAGCGCGGCGGCGAGGATGATCAAACTCTTCGGAGAGCTCTTCTTCAGCGGCGCGGTCGCCGCGCTGATCACGCGCGCCTCCGTGATCGGGAAGGATTGCTGCTGCACCGATTCCATGTAGCGCTGCAGGAAATTGTCATACATCGCCTGGTAGGATTGCGCGTTGCTCTCGAGCTCGCGCAGCTGGATCTGCGCCTGGTTGGTGAGCTGGGATTCGGAGACGACATTGGCGAGGCTGGTCTTGATGCTCTCCTCGCGCGTCACGGCGATGTCGTAGTCGCTCTTGTAAGATTCCTGGATGCGCTTGAGCTCGTCCTGGATGTTCTTCTTGATCTCGGCCATCTGGTTGCGCAGGTTGACCGCGGCGAGATGCTCGCTGCCATATTTGGTCGACCAGATCGATTCCTTCGAGGCCATGTCGACATATTGCGCGCGGAGCTTGACGATGGTGTCGTTCTTCAGCGCGTCGGCGACGTTGGCGTCCGGAATCTCCTGCTTGAGCATGTCGTTCATGCGGTCGAGCCGCGCCTTGGCTTCCGCGGTCGACGCATGCGCCAGGATCAGCTGGCTGTTGACCTCGGCGAGCTGCTGCTCGTTCATCAGCCGCCCGCCGGTGTCCACGATGTTGTTGGCGGTCTTGAAATCGACCACGGCGCGCTGCGCGGCGGAGGCCTGCGTGCGCAATTCCTTGATGCGGTCCTGCAGCCAGACGCTGGCGCGGCGGGTCGCCTGGTACTTCGCCTCGAGCTGGTCGACGATATAGGCGTCCGCGATCGCGTTGGCGATCTTCGCCGCCTTCGCCGGATCGAGCGAGGTGAAGCCGATCTCCATCACATAGGTGAGGCCGAGCCGCTTGATGGTGCGGTTCTTCTCGAACCGCTCCAGCGCCTTGCGCGTCTGCTCGAATTCGGACGGCGCGCTGCCGCTCGAGAACAGGCTGCCGATCCCGCCGATCACGGTACCGAGCAGGCCGCCGCCGCCACCGGTGAATTCGGGATCGTCGATCAGATGCAGGTCGCGGATCACCGCCAGGCTGATGTTCTCGGATTTCAGGATCTCGACCTGGGTTTCCACGGTCGCCGAATCCACCGCGATGTCGCCCAACACCGACTGCTGCTGGAACAGCTGCACCTTGCGGGTGTCGATCACCATCGAGGCGCTCGAGGTGAATTGCGACGCGGCGGTGAACAGATAGAGCAGCGCGAGGATCAGGCAGGCCGAGACGATCGCCACCATGGTCGGAAACTGCCGCCTGATGACTTCCAGATAGGAGGTCAGCGTCTGCGACGGGGAGCTCTCGACTTCGATATATTCGCGGTTGATTTCCGAGGTCGGCTTATTCACCTGCAGCATCTGCAATTCCTGAAATCAACCAGCGTTCAAGTATCGATGGATAACGGATCGGGATTTTAATCTGGATCGCCCCGCGGCCCGCGCGAGCGAGGGAAATACCGTGCCCCAAAGCGCGATGCCGTGCGGCAGAATAGCATGGCGCAAGACGGGGATGAACTTAATTGATGCGGTGCAGTCGCACTCCACACACGAGATTTCGCGTGAAGCTTAACGGCGCTGGAGCATGATCCGGAAAAGTGGGCACCGGTTTTTCCGAAGAGATCATGCTCCAACTCTAGAGTTCGCGCGCGACCATGACGCTCGTTTGACACCCCGTCCAAATACGGAAGAGCGGCGCACTGGCGCCGCTCTCGAAAGCCGATTGAGATGCGTCGACTGAGCTGAACGCGCTCAGCGGCGCGGGCTGACGCTGCTGCTTGTGCTACCGACGGAGCCGCCGCCGATGTTCGAGCCGGAGTTGGCATAGTGCAACCCGCCGAACGTTCCAGCGCCGCCATTGTTGCCGCCGAACGCAGCACCGAAATTACCGGTCGGCCCGCCGGCGCCCGTGCCACCGCCGCCACCACCGCCACCACCGCCACCACCGCCGCCGGCCGCGGCGATCGCGACGTCGCCGGTCGCGGCCTGATAGGCGGCAATCACGTCCTGGTTGTTGGTGCCGGCGATCGCCCGCTGAATCTCATCGGCGAAGGCCTGATCGTTCCGCGCGGCAAGCCGTGCAACCTGTGCGAGACCCGCCACGATCGCCTTGACCTGATCCTTGCTGGTCGCCGAATCCTTCAGGAGCCCGATCAGCACCGGAAGCGTCGTGGGATCGGACGCAGCGAGGTCACGCACCCGCGAAATCATCGCTGCGCCGGCTTGCGGATGCTGCTGCAACAGACCCGTGGGCGAGCCCTTGAATTCCGAAATGATCTGCGCCGCAAGCTGCTGCCGCGGCGGATAAACGGCCGCGCTGGCTGCCGATGAAATGGTCGCAACGATTGCCGCCGCCGCGGCCACCCGCAGCGCAAACTTAACAACGCTCATATAATTCCTCCTGAAATCAGCCGCCCCTGAGCGCGAGAATATCGCTATGCGCAGCGCAACGTAGCGGAACCGGTTCCCGCTGTCCACCCATTCTAAAAACTTCGTTAAGCGGCAAGCGCTTCAAAAATAGACAGTTTTATGAAATTCGCGGGCGTGGCCAGCAATCTGCCGCGGCTCCGGCTGCCCGGCCATGTCGGCGCTGCCGTCCTGCGTCTCGCCCGGCTTGATCCCGGCCTCGCCGGAGCGAAACGATTGCGCCAGCCCAGCGCCAAAAAGCGCAAAGAATGGAATGCTGTAGCCGGGGACCTGCAGAGTAAAGTCGAGCATCGAATGCAACAGCGAAAGGCAGGCGGTGGCTGCTGCCGCGAGCGGAATGATGACGTCCCGTCGCCGCCCGAAGACGCCCTTGGCGAGAACGACGAACATGACGATCCAGCCGGCGGTAACCAGCAGCATCAGCGGAATACCGACCTCGGAGGCAAGCTCGAGCGGCGTGGAATGCGCGGCATCCCAGACGCCGCGAATCGAGATGTTCGGGCTGCGATACGGCGGGAAGGCCCATTGAAAAGTGCCCATCCCGGTCCCGAACCAGGGATTGTCGGCGATGATGCGCAGCGTCGACTTCCACGCTTCCACCCGCCCCTCGTCCACCAGCCCCTGCGAGTCAAACCGGCTGGAGACCCGCCCGCCGAGCAGTTGCAACAGGCCCAGCGCGACGACGATACCGGAGCCGAGCGAGATCCATATGCCGGTGCGCGGTGGCAGATCCTTCCGCAAGAATACGGTGAACGAAACGATCATCGCCAGCAGCGACAGGCCGACGCCGGCGCGCGAGGTCGTCATGAACATCGCCATCAGGCAGATCAGAAACGCCAACGCCTGCGGGATGATCTCGCGTGGTGGCACGTCGGCCAGGTCGCTCGAAAGACGTCCCCAGATCAGGCGGCGCTCCGATATCCGTCGCCGGATCTTCTCGAGGATGAGCAGCATCCAGATCACCGCGCAGGAGCCGAAATAGGCGGCCGCGGTGTTGCGGTTGATGAAGGTCCCGGTGACACTGCCGAGATAGGCCGTCTTGTCGCGCCACAGGATCATGGTGGGCTCGATCAGGAACGACAACACGCCGTAGAGCGCGTAGATCGCGCCGGAGGCTGCGATCACCCACAGGATCAGCCGCGCCCGCTCACGCTCCGCCCCAAGGATCAGACCAAGCAGCAGCGCCAGGATGTTCGCGAGCGGCGCGCCCAGCGCAAAGAAGGCTTCGTTCTTGACGATCGAAGCGGATGGCGCAATCGGCGTGCCGAGCAGGTCGGAGGCCTGCTTCCAGATCGGGTGAAACGGCGCAAGCCAGGGGTGATCGGAAAGCTGCTCGTGCAGCACGAAGGCGTAGCCTGCAATGATCACCCCGATACCGGCGATGGTCCATGCATGCTCGCTTCGAAGCGCGCGGGTGGAGGCGAGCGTCAGCGCGAGACCCAGGCAGAGGCACCAAAAGGCAATCGAGAGGTCGTTGGTGGAGCCGAACGGGAACGGCGCGCCGGCAACGACAAAAACCAGGATGCTGGTGGAAAGCAGGTTTCTCGACCACCGGATATTGAGCCTGCCTAGCCGCATGAGCCTCTTCGCGCGAATCTCATTATTTCAAGTTTCTCAGAAGAAGCAGTCGAACGGATAAATCTTCAGGTCGACGTTCAGCCGGCTGTCCCTCGTTTGTGCGCGCACCGCATAGAAGGAGCCGCTCTCGTCGCTGCCCTGCCCCAGCTTGATGCCCGGCGTGAGCTCGTCAGAGGGCACCCGGAGTCCGATGTGACGATTGATGGACGAGACCTCGATGCCGTTCTTGTCGTCGCCGAAATTCGCCTTGATCTTCGTAACCGTGACTTTCGGCAACCCCCGTCGCTGGTGACAGGTCTCCTCCTCCCAGATCTTGGTTTGCGCAACGAGCGGTGTGCTTGCGTTTTCTGGAACGACGATATCGGAAAAGGACGGTGAAAGCATGCCGAAATAGCGCGATTCCTGGGAGTTGGCCGACAGACGCACCGTAAAGGAAAGCGACCCCTTCGAGCCGCGCAGCCGCTCCATCACAGGAGCATTCGGCTCGGCGGAGACGACGACATCGATCCGGTGGCGAACGCCCAGCGTCTCAGACCGGGCCCGGCCTTCGCTTGCCAGCAGGCCGATCACCACGCACGCCGCAGCAACAAGGCTACCCCGCCCGAGCCGAACCAACAGCATGTGGCCTCTTCAGATGTGAGCAACACGAAGTTTGCTCATAAACGCAAAACGGCACCGAGACAAAGTCACGGTGCCATTTTGTTTGCCTGGCCGAGGTGAAGTTACGGCGCCAGCTTGATGTTGTTGCGGAAGATCAGCGCGTCGTTCGAGAGGTTAACCGCATCGCCGCCGGTCGCCATGACCACCCGCAGGAAGGTCAGGAACTTCGCAACTTCGACCTGACGCGAGTTCGAGACGTAGAGGATGTCCTGGTTCTTCATCATCACCTTGGTGGCGAGGAAGAAGCCACCGGGATCGCGCAAGTTCACGCTGAAGATGACCGGGATCGTGTCCGAGGTGTACTTGCTGATGTCGATGCCGAGCTGAGCCGCCACATTCCGAGGCTCGCGACGATACAGGAACACCGCCGCCGGATCGGCCTGGGAGTCGAGCAGACCACCCGCCTTGCCAACCGCTTCCCCGAGATTGATGCGCCAGGCGTCGAAATTGAATTCGCCACTCTGACCGCTCGCGCCGAACGCCAGGAATTTCTGCTGTTCGCGGTAGACATAGATGCTGTCGTCAGGACGCACGTAGATATTGTTCTCCGGCGCCATCACGAGATTCTCGAATGGCACGGTCGCGCGCTTGCCACTGCGCTCCAGCATCACCCAGGTCTCGAAGCCCTGGCCCTTGATGCCGCCCGCACGGGTGATCGCGTCAAGCACCTTGTCCTTGGCACCGGCAGCGCTCGCCGGGTAACGCGCTGGCGTGTTGACCTCGCCGAGCACGCTGATGAGCTGAGTGCGCTGGCTCGCCATCGCGACGACGGCCTGCGGCTCGATCGCGCGATTGCCGATCCGCTCGATGATTGCCCGCTGAATCTCGACGGCGGTACGGCCGGCGGCCCTGATCTGACCGGCATAGGGCACGGTGATGAAGCCGTCGTTGTCGACCGATTGATCGGGAATGGTCACGAAGTTACCCGGACGCACACCCGCTTCCGCCGGGATGAAAAGGCCACCCGCGGCGGCTTCGAAGATCGTGACGCTGACGACGTCGCCAATGCCGAACACGATGCTCGCCGGCGGCCGCTGGTCGGTGAACACGCCCGCGAGGCCCTTCGGCTCGTGGGTGTGAAGGATCTTCACCGTGGTCGTATTGATCGGAATGAGCTCGTATTGCGGCCCATTCTCGGTCGTTTGGGACAAAACATCGTCGGTGAGCGGCCCGGATCCCGGATTGGTTGAGCAACCAGCAAGGGCCAAAGTTGCCAACAAGACAGACGTGCTCAAAAATGAGCTTTTTGCAAACGAAAACATGAATCGCCCCAACTTCCCCAATACAGCGAAGTCGTACGGCGCCATTCGCACTGCGACAAGACGTTCAAGCTCTGAAGAGATGGTTAACGGCGATTTGGAACCGCAAGTGTTGCGCCAGCGCAACTATTGGGTAGGTTTCGTGACAGGCCTTGATCAAATATGCAACATTTGTGACAGCCAACCTGCCCTTTGGGTGAGCACATTCGTGCAAGCGCGAAGTCCAAGGGTCAATCGTCCGAGTTTCCCAACCCGGGAGGGTTTGCTAAGCTCAGGCGATTTATCGCCTCGGAGCGACCTTTTTCATGCTTCCAGCCTTGGGACTGCTACTGGCGCTCGGGCAAGCTCCCGCCGATCCGGCAAGCCAATTAACTTATGAGAACGCTGTCTGTCGCGCGGTGGGCTCGGCGCCGGTCTGCCGGATGACCCCGATACCTGTGGCCAATATGTCGAACTGGAAGTTCACCCGGGCCCAGGGGATCAAGCCGGACGAGAGCTTTGTTGCCATCATGAAGACGGCCGACGCGCTGCAGTCCGATCCGGATTTTGCCGGCCTGATCATCCGCTGTGCGCCGAAGGGGAAGATCGAGGTGCTGGTGGCGCTGATCCGGCCATTTCCGCCGCGCAGCCGTCCCCAGGTGACCCTTGCCTCAGCGGGCTTCTCCCAAAGCTTCGAGGCCACGATGGCCGCCGCAGGGGCAGCGGTGCTTCTGCCCGAGGAAGCAGGCGTCCTGGCCGCCGGCAAATGGCAGACCACACCGTCATTGACGGTGACCGTCAAAGAAAACACCAGCGAAATCAAAGGTATCGTTACGCTCAACGGGCTCCGCGAAGCCTACAGCACGCTGCTTGCGAGCTGCAGCTAGCTCACGCGAACCGGTATCCACCCTCGGATCAAGTCCGAGGGCATGCTTCGCTCGAAAACGCTCCAGTAAGCGCAATCTGCCTATCTGACTTAAGCGCGTTTTAAGGTCTGGCGCCGACACTCCGAAACAGGAGTGTGTGCGTATGGCTCAGGCTGCAATATTCAGTTTTCTCTTTGGTGCCGTCTTCGGATTGCGCTTCAAGGTGCTGGTGCTTTTGCCGCTGACGCTTGCAACCGGTGCAATTGCGCTGCTGCTCGCCCCGGTCCTTTCCTTGACGCTGGTCGAAAGCCTCACCGGCTTTGCGATCGGCGCGCTCGCCCTCCACGGCGGATATCTGTTCGGATCATTCACGCGCTTCGCCGTCGCGGCGGCGCGGGCGGCCCGCATCGTCGCGCGCCCGCTCAAGACGGCCCGCTGATCCCGCATCGCGCTTTACGGATTCAACTGTCGCGACCGCTTCTTTGAAATGAAGCCGACGGGAGATATGGTGCCGACTCGGTTCAGGCATTTTCCGAGCAATCCGATTGTCCGTCGCTTATTTCGCCCTCCTCTTCGCGCTTGTTTCCACCACCATCCTTGAGCCTTCCAACTCCGGCTTCGTCGCCGAGCTCGGAATGGCCGCGGCAGGCGTGTGCCTGCTGGCGGCATCGATGGGCGCGAGCAAGGCGGATCGCGAGCATTTCCTGCGCACGACGGCAAACCTGCGCTGGGTGCTGATAGCCATTCCGCTCTGTTTCGGCGCGCAATTGATTCCGATCGGGTTGTCACTGGCCCATCCGATCTGGACCACCACATACGATGCCCTGCAGGGACTCCCCTTCGGATACGTCACGGCCGACTTCAGCCGAACGCTCGGCGCGTTCTTTCTGGCGCTCGCATCTGTCGCGCTCATCGCGGTGACGATCGCTCTGGGCAGGGATCGTCGCCGGGCCGAAGTCATCCTGTTCGTGTTGAGCGGCCTGACAGCGCTCGTGGCCGTGTTGACAATCATCGATCATCGGCTGCACGGAGAGAGCATCGGTCCGGATAGCTGGGATTTCGCGACCAGCTTGAGCGGCCTTGGCGTGGCGCTCAATCTCGCCGTCATTCAATTGGCCGCGGAGCGAGCCGAAACGCGTCACGCGATCATCCGTTCAGTTGCCGTCGGCATGCTGGGGCTTGCGGGCCTGCTGATCAACGGCGCTGTCATCCTGGGATATTCCAACACCAACGGCGCGGTTGCCTGCGCGCTCGGCGTCGCGTTGTTTCTGCTCATCCTGGCCATCCGCAGGCTGGACCTGTCGGTCCTGGCCGCCACCGCGATTTGTGTGGTCGCGGCCGTTGGCGCGGCCCTCGTGCTGACCTGGATCTTCGAAAAAGGCTCCGGATCGCCGCTGCTGCGGCTTCTCCCGATCCAGCCCGGTGAGACACGCGCCGTACTCGACCGCCTGTTTGCCGACACCCGCTGGTTCGGCGCCGGCGCCGGAGCCTTCCCGTCCATTGGCCGGATCTATCAATCCGGCGATGCAACGGGACCGCTGGCGGCCCCCTCTGCAGCCATCGCGCTATTTGTGGAAACGGGCTGGATCGGGTTTGCACTCGCGATCGCGATCGTGCTCTCCCTTCTCACGCGCCTGGTCTCAGGCGCGCTGCGGCGTGGCCGCGATTCCTTCTTCCCGGCGGCAGCCGCCGCCTGCCTTTGCTTCGGCGTCGTGCAGGGGTTTGCTGATCCCGGCCTGCTACGCACGGGAGCTATCATCTGCCTTGCAGCGATCGTGGGGCTTGGCCTTTCGCAAAGCGTCAGCCAAGCCGCACGGTGAGCTAAAGCATGATCCGGAAAAGTGGAAACCGGTCTTCCCTCGCGACAAACGCCAAGCGTTTGCGCGGAGATCACGCGTTGCGATCGCCCAGGGATGCCCAGTAGTTCGGATTCTTGGGCATCTGGATCCGCACCCAGCGATAGGGCTTGCGCGACCAGGGCGTGATGTTCTGGGTCAGGTTGTCGAGGACCAGGTCGCCGCTGAACGTGCGCACGACGACGACCAGGTGATGCTCACCCCAGCTCGTCACCACCTCGCTGAGCAGGACGGCACGGGCCGGCCACCCCCTTGCGATCAGCTCGTGGCGCTTGGTCACCGCATAGTCGTTGCAGTCCCCGCTTGCGGGATGCAGCAGCCACTTCTCGCCGGCGAGCCCCTCGAGATTGGCCTGTGGCCGAATCCCGGTGTTCACCGATTGGTTGACCTCCTTGAGGTCGGCCCAACGCTCGGCGGTGAGCTTCAGCCGTCCGCCTCGGAACACCATACGGCGCGGTTTGCACTCCCCCGCATATTTGAGGCAAAACATCGTGAACGCCATCGGCGGCAATGTCGGCGCATCGAACTTGATGTATTGGATAGCCCCCCGCAGCGCCATTGGCGTGCCGACAAAGCCGGCCTTCGCCCCGTGCTGCAGCCCGATCGTGAAGATGGCGGCGGCAACCGCCAATATCTTTGCAACTCCGCGCATTTTGCGCCCCCCGTTCTTGTTGCGGGGAAGCTACAAAAGACCTCTTGAGATACAGCTCATTCGCTGCGCGGCCCTTTAGTCAAAACCGAAGCAACTCTTTCTGAAACAATTAACGATATCGGTCCGAAATGGGCTCTGCTAAGAGCCGTGGCAGGATTGATCGGCTCTGGTGTTTTCGAGCGAAACGGACGTCGGTTCGCGATGAAGAAAACGCGTCAAAACAAGAATCTGGAGCTTCGGCTCCAGAGGCAGGCGAGTTGGCTTAAGGATGGGTCTGACCCGACGCTTTCGCAAGAACATCAAGCCCCGGCTTCCCGATGGCGTCCGCGTCTATGCGATCGGAGATGTCCACGGACGGGCCGATCTTCTTCAATCGCTCTTAACCGTAATTGACGTTGATCTCGACCGTTCGGCGCCGGAGCGCGCCATCCAGGTCTTCCTTGGCGATTACATCGATCGCGGGCCGCAATCGCGGGCCGTGCTCGATATCCTGATCCGGCGCAGCCAAAGTCACGAAACGGTCTGCCTCAAGGGGAACCATGAGGTCTTCCTGCTCGACGTCCTGAAAGATCCGGCCAAGCTGCAGGAGTGGCGCCATTACGGCGGCCTGTTGACGCTGATGTCCTATGGCATGACCCCGACCATGAACCCGACGACGGAACAGCAGGTCGAGCTCATCGAGGGATTGAAGCGTGCCTTGCCGCCCGAGCACCTTGCGTTCATCGAGCAGTTGCCGAATTCGTTCACCTGTGGGGACTTCTTCTTCGTCCACGCCGGCGTTCGTCCCGGCGTTTCGCTCGACAAGCAGCAGGAGCAGGATCTGCTCTGGATCAGGGAGGAGTTCCTCAATTCCGAGGAGCGATTCGGCAAATACATCGTTCACGGACACACGCCCGTCAGCGCGCCCGACGTTCGGCCGAACCGCATCAACATCGATACGGGCGCATATGCGACCGGCAACTTGACGCTGCTGACGATACAGGGTGATAGTCTGCTCGCGATTTGAAGTTTCAATTGGGTTTATCCGGCACCGACGAACGGTGCTCATCCACAAATTCAGCCGATGAATCAAATGACCTGGCTCCGCGCCACGGGAACGTGCATGGCGGTGGTACTGATCGCCTATGCTGCCTTCAGCTTCTGTGCGGACCTAAGTCGGTCCAAGCTTCGTGCAGACGACTTGTTGACGGGCAGACTTCACGGCGAGGCCGCGACGACAGGCTTTGCCTCCACCATCCTCGCCGCGCCGTTTCCATTCGATGGGGATTTTCTCGCTGATCATGCCATCGCGAAGGCAGCGCAGGTTCTGAAGCAACCCGCACTCGATCCTGCCGCCCGGGCGGAGGACAGTCAGGCAGCTCAGGGCGCCGTCGTGGCCGCGCTGAGCGTTTCGCCGATCAGGCCGGTGCTTTGGTTGACGCTTGCAACGTTGAAAGCGCAGACCGATGGCACCGCCCTTCCCGCGCTGAAGGCGTCCTATCTCACCGGACCGGTGTCGTCCGATGTCGCGTTCATGAGACTTCAGGCCGTCACATCGAGTTCGGCCGCATCAGATGAAGAGATGCGCCTGCTCGCCTTGTCGGATATCCGTACCGTGCTTTCGAACCGCTCCCGTTTCGAAGCCCCGCTCATCGCAGCCTATGTGCAGGCGACTGCGGCCGGCAAAACCCTGCTGATGGAATCCGCGCAGGCCCTGGATCCGAAGTTCGGCGCCCTGCTGCGGCGCTACTAGACTCGTCCAGGGGGCTCATTAACGCTGAGATCTCGGCTTTTGGACGGTGAGCAGAATCCATTAGCTCGATCCGAGCCCTGCCGGTCGTGACCCAAGCCGAAAGCCGGGTGACCCGTCAACGACATTGGTCGAAGCAAGAACAGATGACCCAATTGCGATCCTACAAGTCAGTCGCAACGGTGCTGAACGGGCGTTTAATGCACCGTTCAGTCAATATTCAAAACGGAGCTGATAGTCCGCAGAAGCATTTGCCACGAAGGAGAAGGCACCAAAATGAAACGGCTTCTGATAATCGGACTTACCGGCTGTGCCTTTGCACTTGCGCCAATTATGTCGGCGTCGGCTATGCCCGCAGCAACACCCTATACGCTGGGTGGCGCCGATGACGCGGTCATTCAGGTCAGAGGCGGCCATGGTCATGGGCACGGGCATGGGTGGGGCCATCACGGCGGTCGCGGCCATCACTACGGTTGGCACCGGGGCCATCACTACGGTTGGTACCGCGGCCACCACCATGGCTGGCGGCATCATCGCCATTGGCGGTGACTTTCACTTCGGGCCTAAGAAAGGGGCCGCAGTAGTTGGCGGCCTCTTTTCGCTCGCCCCAGTATCTTGGACGCAATAATCGAATGCGCAGCTCGAATTCGTCCTCGATCTTCGCCGCGGTGTGTCCTTGTCAATTGCATGCCCCGCAAATGGATATCCGGGCACGCCATCGCGCTTCGAAGGTGTCAGAGTCTTTCAGTGGCACCGCTTGTGCGTCTATTGGATCTCCAGCCTTCGCAATGAGGACGCCGCCAGCTTCTGGAGAACGAGGTGCGGCAGATGCCTCCTTGGGCCACTCGAGCAGCGATTTCGAAAGCATGGGCTTGCCCGCGTACCAGCATTTTCTTCCGTCGATGAGACGATAGGACCACCACTGCCCCTGCGGATTTGATGGCATCGCGGCGCTGCATTGTTGCTTTGCCTGCACATTTGACGTCCCGATCAACGGGAGCACAGAAATACAAGCGGTCAAAGCTAACGATTGTAGCGGCTGTCTCATAAGCGCACCCAACCGCTTCGTTGCTGCAATCGGCTTACAGCAACGATCAAGTCGGAGCGTTCGAAAGTTTCCACCAACTTGCCAAGGATATGGACATCATCCTTGGGGCACGACCGGACGCATTCGTCCAAAATGAGTTGGGCTTCGCCAATTGCCTGTAGAGCTAATTGTTGATCAGTCATGACTGGCTACTCATCAAAAAAATGCCCCGACGAGTTAGCGAACGGAGAAATCAAGCCATTTCTGGGAAATATCCTCGCTCTTCTTGGAGGATTCGATCAACTTTTGTTTCAGAGTGGCGGCTTTTACTGCCCGGATCGACCTGTATGAGAGGCCCCTCTTTATGAGGAGACGGTTGTCCGCACACGGCCTAGCCGACGGCGGCTCGTAGGCGTGGACAGCAAGTAATGGAGGGACAGTAAGGTCGAGTTACACTTGCGCTGTTGCTGATGGCAATTCGAACCGAACGGTAAGCAGGTTGCTCATCACTGCGGCAAGGACACCAGCAGCCAGGCGCCCGCGGCCACACATGCAATGCCGGCAGCACGCGCGATCCATCGTCCGACCGGCGTAACTTTCTCCAAAAGGACAAGCAGCGCCAAAAGCGCAATCCAAAGCACGTTCATCACCCCGCCTATGAACAAAAGCGCCATCAAGACCCAGCAGCAGCCGACACAATAGCCTCCGTGCCGAAGCCCCAGCAGCAGGCAGCCTCGCGGGTCGTCGCGAAAGCCGCCGTGGCGCATCAGGAATAGAAACGGCGACTGGCATTGGGCGAGACAGACGTCCTTGAGCGGTGTCCATTGATAGACTCCCGCCGCGATCAGCACGATTGCGCCGAGCAGGTTGCTGGCGATCGCCATCCGGGAATCCAGCAGGGCTGCCCGCTCGACCACCCATTGGAGAAAGGTTGCTGCCAGCGAGAAGCCGCTCCAGGCGAGGAGATAACCGGCCGCAAACCAGCCGGTCGCGGCGAACGGCTTGCCCTGCGCTTTCCCCTGTCGACCCACGCGGGCGTACATGAGGATCATGGGCGCTGCCGAGGGGGCCATCATTCCGACCATCATCACCGCCCACATCAGGAACACATACGCGAACTCGATCGCTCGCCATGGCTCGTTGGCCGGCAACATGATTCCGATCCCGGCCGGGATCATGCGGAACCCGGTCATGTCCATGCCGCCCATGTCCATGTCGTTGGCGAGCCAGAGCACATAGCTCCATGCCAGCGCGACAATGATGCCGATCGCGCCGCCGACGATCCAGCGATCGCGCCGCAGCACGGTTTCCAGGGTGCTGTCGGTCATTTGCGATTGACGTTGCCGGCCTTGTCGCAGGACCGTATCAGGAGCTGCATCAAGCCTGGTTCGACCAGCGGATCGGCGCATAGAGGCCGTTCTTGCCGGAATTATCCCAGCGCATGCCATGATCGCTGAACGTATTGCCGGAGGCGCCGACTGCCATCACCATCCTGTCGGGGCTAACCGGATGGCCGATGTTCGCCCACATTTCCCCGCTCGGATGCATGGTCGGCAACGGATCGACGGACATGTGCAGAATACCCGGGATTTCCGCGGACCGCGTCTTGCCGTCGATCCGGAATGTGATTGGGACCTTCTTCACCCCCAGGTTCTTGCTGATCAGCGGTGTGAATGCGGCCATAGGACCACCGGCGGCGCCGGTGAAGATCGCAGCTAGAGCCTCTGTCTGCTCATCGTCGGCGCGCTGATCGATATAGGCGGCCACCGACCAATCTCCGTCTGCCATGACCCCAGGTGCGTGGAGGATAACCAGGACATTGAGTCCATCGAGCACGATGTCGCCATAGCGGCCACTCTCGACGTGGAAGATCAGCGGTACGTTGCAAAAGCCCTCGGTCGGTCGCGAGGTCAACGGGGCGGCCGCTGACACGAGGCACGGACACACGATGCTGCAACTGCAATTCTCGAAATAGTCACCGGAAAGGTGCCATGGGACGTCCGCCATCGCTCTCTCCCGCTAGGCCGAACCCGACAGATTGCTTCCGAATGATCTACGTGTGGTTGAAAGTTACGCTGCGTGGGGAGGAACCGCAAGCCGATTCCACTGTAGACCTGCTCCAACACATGCCGCGGAGGCGCTGAAGCCACACCGCCGGGCCCAGCGGCAGGTCCTCACCCGGCTCAAGAAGGAGTTCGCTTCCTTCCGTTGCCTCTCTAGCTTGCGGCCAGCGGTTTCTTGCCGCGTCCGAGTGCGAATTGGCCGACCGGGCTCTCTACATGAAATTCGAGCTCCGTCATTTTTGCAAACAGATCGATGTTGATGGTGCCGATGGCGCAGCCGCCAAGGCCCATCTCAGTCGCCGCCAGGTAGAATGTCTGGATCAGGGTGCCAACGTCCTTCAGGATCAGCGAATATGCGATCGAGCTGTATTTCCAGGAGATCCGCCCAAAGCGCGCGGCGATCGTGATCAGGACCTGCGGCGGACCGGGCGCGTCCATGGCAAACTCGGCCGCAGTCGAGAGCGCATGGAGTTGCTGGGCTGAGGCGCCGATCGCTACCAGTGCGTGGCCACCCGCGTCGTAGTGATAAAGTCCGCGTGGCAGCCCCTCGCAGTTCGAGACAGTCAGGTACAATTCCAGTTCGTAGGCGCTACCCGCCGCCGGATAGGGTCGTGTGCTGTAGGTCACTTCGGGACCGCCGTCGAAATTTGCGCCGCTCCATTCCGACAGCACGCGGGCTGTAGCGTCGAGAAACTGCGCGAGCTCGGCGAGCGTGATCGGGTGCTCGTCGTCGAAATCCCGTATCGAATGGCGTTCGCGCAGCAGCTTCGCGAAGGGTGAGATCGGCTCCGAGGTGGAGAATTGGCGCAGGTCGATTGTCTTGCCGGGCCAAGGTGGACGTACCGCGGGCAGCGGCGGAACGACGTTCGCGTAGGCGAAGGTGCCGCCAACTGGATTGGCATGCCGGCCTTCCGTGCTCCGCGTGTGAAACAGGAGATCGTGAAAATCCCAGAGAACGAGATTGCCGTCGCCTTCATTCACGCGAAGGCCATCGCCACTCTTCGCATCGAGCTTGAGCAGGATTTGGCTGTCAAGCAGCAGTCCGAGTAGATCGAGGTTGAAGGAGGCCGCGTGGCGGCGAAGCTTGCTGATCTTTTGCGGCCGTGACAGTGCAGCGAGCGTGGCCGCGATGGCGGGATCGCTAATCCGAAACAGCGCGCCGGCGCGTGGCGATTCCAGCACCATCTCGTTGCCGCGCCGGCGCAGATAGGCGAAGCGCGACAACACGACGGTGTCACCATTGCCCAGCTTTGCGCATTGCGGCCAGTATTCAGCGACCTGCGGCTCGATGACCACGAGGTCCTGCTCGTCACGCGGAGAGGACAGGCGGTATTCGACAAGCCCGTGCCGCGCCAGTCGATGCACCAGGACGTCGACTTCCCTCGCAAGCGCGCTCTTGCCGGCAAAGGAAGCGAGCGGCAGACCGGTAGCCAGATGTCCCGCGCGGTCCATCGCGGCCGCGCTGAATGTTCCCAGATTGACCGAATAGTCGCCCAGGGAGGTGGCGATGCTTCCATCCGCCTGCATATGAAGGGAGAAACGACCGTTCAATCTGATAGCAATGAGTGGCGCGATCTTCCTGGTTGGCTTTTTCCGGGGAGCGCGCACCAAAGACCAACCCTCAGGTGTGTGGTAGGAACGGAGTGAGTTCGCTTTCCAGTCGTGGACGATCCAATAATCCAAGCTTCACCGGAACATCATAAAGCCGGCCCGGCGCGAAGCGGCGATAGAAATGCCGCAAGCCTGGAACGAGCACTCTGACGACGGGGACCTCGACGTCGGGCCGCGTCTGGTCGAGCACGAGGAAATCGTATCCGGCGCCGGTGGCGATCTCGACGCAGGCATTGACCTGGTCGCGCGTATTGTCGTGAACCTTAAGGCTCGGCGCCGGCGGGACGATCGGATTGTCGCTGGGGATCAGGAATGGATAATCTTCCAGGCGCAGCGGCGTGACACCGTCAAGCGTCGGCTTCTCGCCGCTTCCACCGCCCATCATGCCGATTGACATGAACTGGGTCAGCTCGGTGAGGGAACGCAGCAGGGCTATGCGGCGATCGAAATGCGCGCCGGAACCGAACTCGATATTTTCGTGCCCGTTCTGCATCCAGTGCGTGATTGCCACGTAAGCGGGAATGCCGAGATCGCTGGTGATGTCGAGCACCCAAAGCCTGCGTCCGGCATCGGCAAACTGGGCTTGCAGATCCTGCACATAGGAATCGTCGAATTGCTTGAGGTCGACTTCGGCACGCTCCAGCCGGTTGTACCACCAGATGGCATAGGCATCGCGTTCGACCAGTTCGAGGAAGCCTTGAACGATGGCCTCCTCGCGGGTGTTACCGGCCGCGCATCCGTTGGAATCGGTATGGAAGCCGCCATAGAAGAAGTACAAGAGGCCGGTCGGAAGATATTTGAAGCGCTTGTCGCGTAACGACCAGACCGGTGACCACTCGGTCTTGGTCGAGGGATCGAGCGGCTCAGGAACCGGATGTGAATCGTCCGGTGACGGGGCATGTCTGCTTTGAAACTGTGTTTCGCTGAAAAGCTGGACGTCGTTGGGAAGAACGGCGTCCCCGGGAGCGAAATCGATAAAGCGGCGCTCCGTCGTGATCTCGTCACCCTGGAAAATGCCCGAGTAGCGCTCGATTGCTTCCATCAACGCGCTGGCCTCGCCCTGCTCGGCCGTGGAGCCCTTGCCGAAGCTGCCGCCGCTCAGTCCCGATCTGAGCTGGTCGATGCTTTGGGCCGGCGCAGAGAAATTGTGGTAGGCGTAGAAATTGGTGTTCATCGGCAGATCGGCCTCGATCCGCTCGAGCCGCGTCACCACGCCGGTCAGCGGGCTTACATGTTTGCGGAAACGCGCCACGGTGGCTCGAGACGTCACGGTGCGGTATCCGCCGCTGGTCATGATGAGCTTTCTGCCCTCGGCAATCTCGATCGGCGTCGCCGCCCGGCGCGGATTCTGCAGCTTCTTGCTGCCGCAGGTGGGACATTGCGGGCGCCGCGCGACATAGTGCTTGGCGATGACCGCACCAGTCAGGTCGAAGCTTGCAATGTGATCGCGCAGATCCGTGCGAAAGCCGGAGGCAATCGCTTTCGCGATTTCGACGGCAGCGAAGTGGATGGCGGTCTGCCCGATGGTGTCGTTGACCAGAGGCGATACGGCGACCGCACGCGCGGCTCCGCGGTCGAGAAACCCCTTGATCTCCCGATTGCGTATCATGCGATCGAACAGACACGTCCAGCAGGCACTCTCGCCCGGTTTGAACACGGGTCCCACCAGCGGAAACACGCCCGACGGTTGCACCAGCAGCCAGGGCGTCTTGTCGGCTACGCGCTCGCGGTTCATCTCAGCCAACCGCCGGTCAAGATAGTCGTTCACCAGCGTGATCACGAGCTTAGGCGAACGCTTGGCGAAGTGAACGCCGAGTTTGCTCAAGGCGGCGGTAAGTTCGCTCGCGCCTTTGACATCGATCGATTCCACCTGCACCGGGCAATTGCGGAGATTCTGTTCCGCGAGCTCGAGAGGCAGGCCGAGGCTCGCCCAATATCCAGCAACGGCGCCTGCGAATCCGTGCGATGCCGCTGTCACGACATATCGGCGCTCGATCAGCCGCCTGATCGCTTCCTCGATCTTGTCGGGCGGGAAGCTCTTCGAAAGCTGGCGAATGAGCTCTGGCGCGGCCTTTCCATTCTTTCCGATCGCCGTGGCCAGTGCACAATAGAGTTCGCCGTGCAGGAAGAACTTGCGATCCTCGGAATAGAGGCAGACCGCATCGGGAGGCAGTACATAGGCGGTGAAGTTTGGCGCGAACTGCAGAATGTCTTTGCGGGTCTGCTTCACAACACGGGTCTTGCGATTGGCTGTCATGGGGTCAGCACGCGGATCCTGTTGCCATCATTTCAGATCGCCAGCGCACGGCGAGCCAAGAGCGTTGCAACGAAAACAGAAATGGCCGGGTCGATCGCGAGCCCGGCCAATGAAATCGTGGCTTGTCGATACACAATCAGGACGCGCCGCCGCCTAGCACCAGCGGCACCGGCCCCACGATGCGCAGCAACCTGCGCATGTTACCCACGGCACTCCTATCCCTATTCCAATGCCACAGCCACCACATCCGAAGCCGCATCGGCAGGATCTGCATCCACAGCCTCCGCAGCCGCGACAACCACCGCATCCGCGGAAGCCACCGCATCCCCGGAAGCCACCACATCCACGGCAGCCACCGCATCCGCGCTGGGCTAGCTGCACGCCGCTGCCGAGGTTTTCGTTGTCGAAGAGATGGAAGGTGGCGAGGCTGACGTCGGCAAGTTCCTCTTCACCGAGCGTGATCATCAAGCCAGGTGAGAAATTCGGCCGCTGTTGAACATCGCCCGTTGGTACGGCCGCTGCCGATGCGCTCCCCGCTAGCGAAAAAGTCAGTCCGGCGACTCCTAGTGCCGGTACGGCGGTTTTGGTTACTCGCCTCTTTTTCGAAGCTTGCTTCACCCGCGCCATGGTCGCATCCTCCAACGTTGCAAGAAGGATCTTCGTTTAAGTGATCCTACGCCGAGCAAATAAGGCAGGCAAGATTGATGCACACACGAAAATGTAACGACACTCGTTCAGATAGCATTCATCTTCATGAACGAAGTCGCCGCATTTTCTTCGATCGCAACGAAGGTCCGCACCGCAGCGCGGATTGCAACGCGCGCGACTTGATGCAGTGCGCAATCGTCGCCAGGCTTGAGCGGAGAAATTGGCTTGATCAATCAACTCGGACATTTCGCCTGGTATGAACTCCTGACGACGGACGTCGCGGCAGCAGGTGCCTTTTATGGCGAGGTCGTCGGCTGGGGTGCGAAGGATGCGTCGACCCCCGAACTGACCTACACGGTGCTTGCTGCCGGCGACGTTCCGGTTGGCGGGCTTATGGATCTCCCGGAAGAGGGGCGGCGATTGGGGGCAACGCCGAGATGGGTCGGCTACGTCGCCGTCGATGACATCGATGCGACAACCACACGGATCAGGCGTCTTGGAGGCACGATCTTGCTACCGCCAACGGGCAGCAATATCGGCCGAATTTCAGTGGTTGCCGATCCGCAAAGAGCGACCTTTGCGCTGGTCGCTGGGCTGACATATGGCCAACGGCAACCCGTCGGGTTGGACGAGCCCGGGCGTGTGGGCTGGCACGAGTTGCTGGCTGAAGACCGGAACAAGATCTTTGATTTTTACGGCGAACTTTTTGGCTGGCAGAAGGCCAACGCTGAAACCGATCCCACAGATTTGTATCAATTGTTTTCGGCGGCCGGACAGACGATCGGGGGCATGCTCACCAAGCTTCCGAGCGTGTCGCAACCGTTTTGGCTCTATTACTTCAATGTCGACGACATCGGCGCGGCTGCCAAGCGCGTGAATGCTGGCGGAGGCCGGATTCTCCAGGGGCCGATCGAATTGCCTGATGGCTGCTGGATCGCGCGATGTGTCGATCCCCAGGGCGCGCTGTTTGCGCTGCAGGGTGCCCGGGGTCAGAAAGTCGTCGAGCGGCCCTCCGCCTCGGAAGTCGGTTGGTCCGCCAAGTGGGGTGGCGTTGTTTCCCAGGGCAGGATGGTGCTCCCCAAGCCGAAGCGTTAGATTCTCGTTTTGACGCGTTTTCTTCACGCGAACCGGTGTCCACTTCGCTCGAAAACGCTCTAATTCATCAGAAATTTGTAGGCGACGATCAGAGCCACCATGGCTGCGAAAATTAGCAGGGCCGGCACGGATTTTCGGACGGCTGGCCGGTCGGGGGCGGCCGCGGACAGCCGAGCGGGCTGTGGCTTACGCTGTCCCTGCGACCGCACGGCGCCGTCATCCACCGACGTCACGAGGGCTTCCAGTTCTGGCGCCGGGCCAAGGCCGCCCATCTCGCTATAATAGCTGGCGTAGACTTCGCGAACCGCCACCACCTTCGACTCGGCCTCGCTCATCCGCTCAAGCCTGGCTCGATAGTCAAGCAGGAACGCTTGCGCATTTGGAGGTAAGTCATCGAAGCTACCGAGCTTGGCCATCATGAGCCAAGTGGCAAAATCCGCCTCAGCTTTGTGGCGGGCTTTTCGGGCGATGCGGGTGCTCGGGCGTGAGGCCATAATTTTCTGACCGATTTGCAGCGCAAAATCGTGGGCATTGATGGCGTTCGTTGGACGGTTCGCTCGGATGTGCGAGTTGTCCAGGCTCGCGTCAAGCACCTCGCTTTGGGTTCTTTATGTGCAGGCCGCGCCGGCCGGCAAAACCCGGCTGCTGGCGACCAGCCAGCCAACGCGGCCCTGCCACCGGGCTCATCGCGCGGACAAAGGGACGAAATCTTCCTGGCGCCGCGGCTGGTCGATACGGCCGCGGAAGACAAATAGTCCCTTGTTGGTTGAGACGATGTCGCCGGTCTGCAGGCTTTCGTCGTTGAGCACGCGCTCGGTGGCGATGAGGTCGGGATCTTCGGGAATCGGCATGTAGAGCTCGGGGTGCTCCCGCCTCTCGCGCGCGACTTCCCGGGCCCTTCTTTTCGCGTCCTCGATCCTCTGCCGCCACGCGTTGCGGGATATTTCGGGCTGCAGCAGACCATCATCCGTGGCGCTGGCCGCGACATCTTCCTGAGCCTGGGACAGGCTTGCGCCATCAAGGATGCTGAGCGCAAGGATGATGGTGGCCGCCGCCTTCAATCCGCTCATCCCGCTGCCACCGCGCGCAACCGGAGATAGGTGCGCCTTAATATACGCCGCCGCTTCCCCGCACGCCGCTTCGAGAAGGTATCGCGCGCCGTACCCCTAGCGGTGGCGAGGGTATCTGGGTCGGTACGTTGGGCGTCGCGGTCGGACGCGCAGGCTGCTGAGGTGGATTCACCGTGAAGACCTGGTTCGTGCTCGGGGTCGACGGGTCTCGGACCCCCTGCGCGGCAGCGGCGCATGGGATGATCAATACAGCCGCGAACAACAATACGCCCTTCATCGCCTTGCCTCCTGAGCGACGAGAAACGCCTAAGCCCGCCTACGGTTCCCGCGATCTAATATCGCGGGAGTGCGACAAGTTTGCCGTCCCGGTACACCCGCTGGACGGCCATGCCCGCCGGCAGGCTACCGGTTGCAACGTTGCGGATCGCCGTGGGCCGTGACGCGCTCTGACCTGTCTGCGCCTTCTGCGCGCGCTGCGAAGCCGACATTGGATAATTCGGCGGATCCTTGATGCCCTGCGCCAGTGCCGGCTGCATCAAAACTACTGAAAGACCCAGAATTGGCAGGATGCCGCGCATATCAAGTACCGATTAAAGAATGACTCCCCGGAATGTTGCAGGTTTTCCGGCAAAAGCAAGCGCCTTATGTCCATCCGTCCTCAGGCGGACGGTGGCGGCATCCACAGATCATGCATCGGACTTTGAGGTCCGCGCTCTTGCTGCTAGGCAGAGGGAAGATGTTTGATCGATTGCAATGACTGCTTCCGGCGACCCGTCTGACACTGCACAAAATTCGGCGATGAGGGCGGAGTTCATTCGCATTCTCTCCGCGCGGGTGCAGTCCGTCGCCAATGATCCGACGCAAATGCGTGAGCTGGTCTATGAACTGGCCCGCATCAGGCTGCTCGAGCAATTCGGACATGGCGACGCCAGACATTCGCGGCAGACCATGGAGGTGCTCGAAAGCGCGATCGGCGAGGTCGAACGCTTCTCTGCCGAGCGAAGCCAGGAAGTCGTACCGCCCGCGTCGCCCACCAGCCCAGGCACGGCCAAGCCACAATTGCCGCAGCGCCCGACTGCGGCGCCCTCCCCCTTCAACCAATCAAAACGATCGGGCGTCTTCGGTACGGCCATTCGGCTGGCAGCGGTATTCCTCGTTCTCGCGATCGCTGGCGCGGCCGTCTTCTACTGGCCATCGGCACGGTCCAGTATTGCCGCGCTCCTGCACCGCCCCCCGCCCGCGCCGGCACAGAGCGCGCCTCCCGCGCCGCGTGAAACCGCGCCAATCGAGCGTCCGCAGGCAGCGGCCGAGGCACCAGCCGCTCCCCCTGCTCCCGCGGCCGAACACAGGTTTCCGCTTCCCAGCACGTTCGGCGTTTTCGTCCTGAGCGACGGGCAACTGCAGGAGTTGAAAGTGCTGCCGGGCAAGGTCCCGGACCGGCGGGTGGCCATTTCGGCCGCGATCCCGACGCCGCCCCAGACCAGCGTTCCGGGCGGAGATGTCAAATTCATTACGTTCAGGCCGGAGTTGGGTCCGGATTCCGCCGGCCCGGTCGAAGTTCGTGTCGTCGCCAAAGTCTCGCGCACGATGGGTGTCGACAGCACCGGCACGGCGAAGATGACGCCGGGCGGCGACTCCTGGGTTATTCGCAGCGCATCCTTTCCGTTCAAGATCGGCCCCGTCGAGGACCAGCCCAAGATGCTGCTGATACAACCGGAGAATGACGGCCTGGTCCTGTCACCCGGCCGATACGTCCTGGTCGTCAAGGGGATCGGATATGACTTTTCGGTGTCGGGACAGGTGACCGATCCCAATCAATGCGTCGAGCGCTTCAACGCCGCCAACGGCGCTTTCTATTCGCCCTGCCCGACGCGCGAGCAAAAGCCTTCCAAGCGTTGAAAGGGATTGCAAGCGTTGAAAGGGATTGGCTACTTCGCGTCCTTCGCAGGTTCGGCATCCATCTTGCCGCCGTTCGCGACGCACTTATTGAAGAATTCCCGCTGATCCTTCCCCGTCCCCTTGGCGCTGCCGGCGGCCGGGTTGCCGATCTGGCGCGGAGGAAACGTCTTGGCCACCAGGGCATCGCAGGCCCGCGCAACCTCGACGGAAATCGCATGCGCCTGGGTATTGCATGCGCACAAGACAACAAAAGCAGTGATCAAGCCGACGAGATTAGCCCTGGCCATCATAGCGCAACCCACGTGTCTTACCGGTCCCGGGACCGGTTGAAATCTGGTCAACGGTCAGCGCGTTCTTGGTCCAGCGCCACGTCCCATGAGTGGCATATCAACTCCGAAATCGCCACGCAAACGCGCCAAACTGGCACGGCGGGAAGCCCGGCTCGATGACACCCCTAAAATAATACCGTCAAATTAATCGAAGCAATAAATATTCATATTATATTCGGCTTTATTTTTATAATGAAATCGGATTATTTATAACCCGCTTCATATTTAAATCGGATTGACCATGAAGGGCATTATCCTCGCCGGTGGGACGGGGTCGCGCCTCTACCCGGCGACGACGGTGGTCTCAAAGCAGCTCTTGCCCGTCTTCGACAAGCCGATGATCTATTATCCGCTGTCGACGCTGATGCTGGGCGGCATCCGCGACATCCTGATCATCTCGACGCCGCCGGACAAGCCGCTGTTTCAGCGGCTGCTCGGCGACGGCAGCGAGATCGGCGTGCGTTTTTCCTATGCCACGCAGGAGACGCCGCGCGGACTTGCAGACGCCTTCATCGTCGGCCGGGAGTTCATCGGCACAGATCCCGTCGCACTGATCCTGGGCGACAACATCTTCTACGGCCACGGCCTGCCGGAGATGCTGTCCGCGGCCTCGCAACGCAAGAAGGGCGCGACGGTGTTCGGCTATGTCGTGAAGACGCCCGAGCAATACGGCGTGATCGAACTCGACGGCAGCGGCCGCGCACTCTCGATCGAGGAGAAACCGAAGCAGCCGAAGTCCAACGTCGCCGTCACCGGGCTATACTTCTACGACAACGACGTCGTCGACATCGCGGCCAAGGTCAGGCCATCGGCGCGCGGCGAGATCGAGATCACTGACGTCAACAATGCCTATCTCGCGCGCGGCGATCTCTATGTCGAGGTGCTCGGCCGCGGCTTTGCCTGGCTCGACACCGGCACGCACGCGTCCCTGGTCGATGCCAGCTATTTCGTCCAGATCCTCGAACAGCGCCAGGGCCTGCGCATCGCCTGCCCCGAGGAGATCGCGCTGCGCCAGGGTTACATCTCGCTCCAGGCCTTCGCCAGGGTGGCGCAGAAGACCGCCAAGAGCAGCTACGGCGAATATTTAATGTCGGTTTATCGTTCTTTCGAGCATTAGAGGCAGCTCATCATGCGTTTCAAGGGCTCGACCATTTTTGTCACCGGCGGCGCGGGTTTTATTGGTTCCGCCGTCGTGCGTCATCTCTTGCGCGACAGTCACGCCCGCGTGGTCAACATCGACAAACTCACCTATGCCGCCAATCTCGACTCGCTGCCGGCAGCGAAAGAGAACCTGAACTACGCCTTCGAGAAGCA
>NZ_JAQMIL010000084.1:0-43907 GCF_029990105.1 Bradyrhizobium sp. Arg237L
ATATGGATGCAAGCGATCCGATCACCTCAAAAGCTCTTGTGCCACGGGGGCCGTCCACATATGGGTCCCGGGTCAAGCCCGGGACGACGGGGGATAGAGCCTCCTACGGCACGACGCTCGGGGCCTGCGGGACGGTCCGCGTATCCGGCGCCTTTTCCTTGCGCGACTTGCGCCAGTTCTCGAAGCGCTGGACCACGACGAAGAACGCGGGCACGAACAGCACGGCGAGGCAGGTCGAGGCGATCATGCCGGAAAACACGGTGATGCCGATCGACTTGCGCGCATTGGCCCCGGCGCCGGTCGCGAGCACCAGCGGCACCACGCCGAGGATGAAGGCAAAGGACGTCATCAGGATCGGGCGGAACCTGGCGCGCGCCGCAGCGATCGCGGACTCGACCAGCGGCTCGCGGTTGCGCACGTGATGCTCGAGCGCGACCTCGACGATCAGGATCGCGTTCTTCGCCGACAGCGCGACCAGGAGGATGATGCCGATCTGGGTGTAGAGATTGTTGTCGATCCGCAAGCCCGACAACACCAGCATCGGGCCGAGCAATGACAGCGGCACCGCGAGGATCACCGAGATCGGCGCGTACCAGCTTTCATACTGACCGGCGAGCACCAGGTAGACCAGCAGCAGAGCGAGGCCGAAGACGTAGTAGATCTGGTTGCTGACCGCCTTCTCCTGGTACGACATCGCCGTCCATTCATAGCCCGTACCCGGAGGCAGCGTCTTCGCGGCAATCTGTTCCATCAGCGCCATCGATTGTCCCGAGCTGTAGCCCTGCGCCGGCAGGCCGATGATGGAGGCGGACGGATAGAGATTATAGAGGCTGATCAGCGACGGCCCGACCGACGGCGTGATCGTGGCGACGGTGCCGAGCGGGATCATCTCGCCCTGGCTGTTGCGCACCATCAGGTTCTGGATGTCGCGCAGGTTCAGCCGGAATTTCGAATCCGCCTGCACATAGACCTGGAACGTGCGGCCGAACTTGTTGAACTGGTTGACGTAGCTCGCGCCGAGATAGGACGACAGCGTCGAGAAGATCTGGTCGGTCGTCACGTTCAAGGTCTGGGTCTTGGTCCGGTCGACCTCGACATCGTACTGCGGCACCATGGAGCGGAAGGACGAGCTGACCCGCTGCAGCGCGCTCTGCGTCTGCGCATTGGCGACAACAGCGCTCGTGATCGCCTGCAGCTTGGCGTAATCGGCATTGCCGTCGCGGAGTTCGACCTGCATCGCGAAACCGGCGGCATTGCCGATGCCCTGGATCGGCGGCGGCGGGATCACCAGGATGCGCGCCTCCTCGATCTCGGCCAGCTTGTCGTTCAGCCCAAACACCAGTGAGCGCAGATCCTCGCCAGGCCCGCGCTGGCTCCAATCCTTCAGGATCAAATAAGCGACGCCGGCATTCGCCAGGCTCGAACTGTTGTCGAGCGCGGAGATGCCGGCGATGGAGACCACCTGCTGCACGCCGGGCGACTTGCCGGCCATCTCGCTGACCCTTTCGAGGACACGTTGTGTCCGATCCAGCGCTGCGCCATCGGGCAGTTGCACTGCGGCCAGCAGATAGCCTTGATCCTCGATCGGGATGAATCCGGTCGGCACCCGCGACAGTCCATAGCCGGCGAGCCCGATCAGGATCAGCGCGACCACGACCGATACATTGCTGTGCCTGACCAAGCCGCCGATCAACCGCGCATAGCCGCGCTCCAGCCGCTCATAGACGGCATTGAATCCGCGGTAGAAGACATTGCGCTGCTCCGGCGGCACTGGCCGGCGCAGCCACAGCGCGCACTGCGTCGGTTTCAAGGTCGCGGCATTGACGGCGCTGAGCAGCGCGGTCGCGGCGATCACCAGCGCGAATTGCGCATACATGCGTCCCGTGAGGCCGGGCAGGAACGCCGCCGGCAGGAATACCGAGATCAGGACCAGCGTGATGCCGACGATCGGCGCGAGCAATTCGTCCATCGCCCTGATCGCGGCGTCATGGCCGGACAGGCCACGCTCGATATTGTGCGCGGCGCCCTCGACCACGACGATGGCGTCGTCGACCACGATGCCGATCGCCAGCACGATCGCAAACAGCGTCGAGAGGTTGATGGAGAAGCCGAGCGCCGCCATCGCCGCGAACGCGCCGATGATGGTCACGGGCACGGTGGTCGCCGGCACCAGCATGGCGCGCCAGTCCTGCAGGAACACGAGGATCACGACCAGCACCAGGAGGCCGGCCTCGATCAGCGTCTTGTAGACCTCGTTGATCGAAGCCTGGACGAAGATGGTGGTGTCGAACGGCGTGTCGTATTTGATGTCCTGCGGGAACTGCCTGGCCAGTTCCACCATCTTCTTCTCCACCGCCTTCTCGACCTCCAGCGCGTTGGCGCCGGGCGACAGGAATACGCCGATGCCGGTGGAGGGCTTGTTGTTGAGCGAGAAGATCTGGCTGTAGGTCTGGGCGCCGAGCTCGACCCAGCCGACGTCGCGAACGCGGGTGACGTCGCCGACATTGCCTGTCTTGACGATGATGTTCTCGAACTGGCTCGTATCATCCAGCCGGCCGGCGACGTTCAGCGTGTACTGGAAGGCTTGGCCGGGCGGCGTCGGCGGCATGCCGACCTGCCCCGCGGTGACCTGCTGGCTCTGCTGCTGGATCGCCTGGATGACGTCCTGAGGCACCAGATCGCGCGCCTGCAACTGGTTTGGATCGAGCCACACCCGCATGGAGTACTGGCCGGCGCCGAACACCGTGACGTTGCCGACGCCGGGCAATCGCGACAGCTCGTCCCTGATGTTGATGGTGGCGTAATTGGAAAGGAACAGGCTGTCATAGGTCTTGTTCGGCGAGGTCAGCGTCACGAACAGCAGGATCGAGGTCGACCGCTTCTGCACCGTGACGCCCTGGTTCTGCACCGATTGCGGCAGTTGCGACAGCGCGCTCGACACCCGATTCTGGACCAGCACCTGCGCGAAGTTGAGATCGGTGCCGATCTTGAAGGTGACCGTCAGCGTATAGGTGCCGTCGGCGCCGCTGTAGGACTGCATATAGAGCATGTCCTCGACGCCGTTGACCTCCTGCTCGATCGGCAGCGCGACGGCGTCGATCACGGTCTTGGCGGACGCGCCGGGATAGCGGGTCGTCACCTGCACGGTCGGCGGCACCACATCAGGATATTGCGCCACCGGCAGGTTGAGCAGCGCCACGCCGCCGATCAGGATCATCAGGATCGCGATGACGTTAGAAAGGACCGGCCGCTCGATGAAGAATTTCGAGATCATGGCCGCCCCTCACTTCGCGGATGCTGAGGCTTGGATCTTCTGCAGTTGCGGATCGACCTTCTGGCCGGGGATTCCGCGCAACAATCCGGCGATGACGACGCGGTCGTCCGGCTTCAGCCCGCTGTCGATCACGCGCAATTCGCCCTCGATCTGTCCCGCCTGCACCTTGCGCTGCTCGACCACGTTGTCGGCGTTGACGACCAGCACATAGCGGCCGGCCTGGTCGCTGCCGAGCGCGGTATCAGGCACGAGCAGCGCGTCCTGCTGCTGGTCATAAGGCACGCGGACGCGGACAAAGAAGCCGGGCAATAGCGTGCGGTCGGGATTGTCGAAGATGCCGCGCACCGGCAGCGTGCCGGTCGACTGGGTCAGGGTCGGCGAGATGTAGTCGAGCTTGCCCTTGTGCGGATAGCCGGTCTCGGTTTGCAGGCCGACCTCGACCGGCAACTGCCGCAGATCAGCCACGGAGAGGCCGCGCCGTCTCGCCTCCTCGCGGATGCGCAGCACGTCCTGTTCGTTGACGTTGAAATTGACCCAGATCGGATCGAGCTGGACGATGGTGGCAAGCTGCGTCGGCGACGTCGAGCCGACGAGCTCCCCGACCGAAACCAGGTGCGCGCTGGCGATGCCGTCGAACGGCGCCGCCACATTGGTGTAACCGTAATTGACCTCCGCGATCCGGGTATTGGCTTGTGCCTGCTGCAGGCTGGCCTGCGCGTTGTCGCGCGTCGCCGTCGAAGTATCGAGTGTCGCCTGCGAGACAGCCTGTCGCTGCACCAGGTCGACCTGGCGCTTGAAATCGGTTTCAGCCTGCTTCACGGTCGCCTGCGCGCCGACCTCCGCCGCCTTCGCCTGCTCGAGCTTCAACCTGTAGGTTTCAGGCTCGATGGTGAACAACGTGGTGCCTTGCTTGACGAAGGTGCCGTCCCGATAATCTATCGACTGCAGAAAGCCCTGCACGCGCGCGACCAGGTCAACACTCTTGACCGGCGCTGTGGTGCCGGTTGTCTCCAGGAACCGCGTGATGCTGCGCTGCACCGGAATCGCGACTTCCACCTTTGGCGGGGGCGGTGGCACGAAAGCATTCTGCTCGCAGCCGCTTAGGCCGACAAAAGCTGACAGCAGGAAACCGACACGCAACAGGGGCGTGGCAGCCGACCGTGCGCCATCGTTCAATCCGCAACAGGCCGATGGGCGCGCAAGCTTCATGTCCGTGCACCAGTTCAGCTTGCCTCGCAAAGAGGCGCGTTCATCCGGAGACGACTGTCGCAAGCCACCCATAGCAACAATTGGCTTGCAGTGGAACCTGAAACAGAAAATGATACCGCTCGCAAAGATTGCGGTGCCGGACTCTTTCAAGAACTTCGCAAGAATGAACTTCGGTTGAAGCGGCGGCTTCCGTCGACAACAAGGGGTTTGCTCACATGATCGAGATAGTGAAGCGCGCATGCGGGCGCGCCCTGCCGTTTTCCGTCGCGCTGTTTGCAACCGCTGCGTTGGCGCAGGCGCCGAGCGAGGCGCAGCGTGAGGCGATCAAGTCGCAATGCCGCAGCGAATACATGGCGCATTGCTCCAGCATTCCGCCCGGCGGCGAGGCATCGCTGCAATGCCTGCAGAAGAACATGTCGAGTCTATCAGCGGGCTGCGCCAGCGCGGTGCGCGCGGTGGAAGCGCCGGCCGCGCCAAAGGCGGAGACGGCTCCCAAGCCTGACGCGGCGCCGGCCGCAGCCAAGACGGAGCCCGCGCCGGCCCCTGCCAAGACCGCGGCGCCGCCAGCGGCAACCACCGCGGCGAAGCCGAAAGCGGCGCGCACGCAGGCCACGCCGCAGCCGAGCGAAGCGCAGGTTTCCGCGATCCGCAGCGCCTGCCGTTCCGACTATCAGAAGTTCTGTCCTGGCGTGCCGACCGGCGGCGCCCCTGCGCTGCGATGCCTCGTGAAGAACAAGGCAAGGCTTTCGCCTCCCTGCGGTGAGGCGGTTGCGGCCGCGAGTGGCGGCGCGGCGCCTGCGGCAGGCGGCGGCTCCGCTGCTGCGGCTGCAGCACCGGCGGCGGCACCTGCTGCGCCAGCGATCGCGCTACGGCCCTTGCGCCCGCGCGAAGAACTGCTCGTCGCGCGCTCGGCCTGCGGTGTCGACGTACGCTCGCTGTGCGGCGGCGTTGCGCCGGGAGGCGGCCGGATCGTGCAGTGCCTGGCCTCCAATGCCGCATCGCTATCGCCGGCCTGCAAGGAAGTGCTGGGACAGTTCGCGGCGCGGTGAGCCGCCGTCGCCGCGGAACACGAGGATGCGCTAACTAGGCCTGACCGAAAGTTTCCGGTGGCGCTGCGCGCGCCTCGCGGATAGTCTCGGCGCAAAATCATAAGTACACTGTCAATCGGGAGGAACATGTGCGCATCGCCGTGATCGGCGGAGGTCCCGGCGGCCTCTACTTCGCCTATCTCTGGAAGCGGCGACATCCGGACGCCATCGTCGAATTGTTCGAGCAGAACCCGGCCGACGCGACCTGGGGCTTCGGTGTCGTGTTCTCGGACCAGGCGCTGGAATTCCTGCGCGCCGACGACCCTGATACGGTCGACGCCATCGCGCCGAAAATGGAAAGCTGGAAGAACATCACGCTCAACCTGCGCGGGGAGAGTGTCGAGATCGACGGCATCGGTTTCTCCTCGATCGGCCGGCTTGCACTGCTGTCGCTGTTGCAGGAGCGCGTCCGCGCGGTGGGCGTCACCCCGCAGTTCGACAATGCGATCCAGTCGGTCGACGCGCTGCAAGGCTATGACCTGATCGTCGCCGCGGACGGGCTGAACTCGCTGGTGCGCCGGAGTTTTGAGGGCGATTTCGGCACCTCGGTGTCCTATTCGTCCAACAACTTCGTCTGGTACGGCACACCGAAGCGCTTCGAGACGCTGTCACAGACCTTCGTCAAGACCGAACGCGGCGCTTTCAACGCCCACCACTATCGCTATTCGCCGACCATGAGCACGTTCCTGGTCGAGTGCGACCGTGCGACCTGGCACGCCTACGGCTTTGCCAACAAGGACGCCGAGCACTCCAAGGCCGTGTGCGAGGAGGTATTTGCCGAGACGCTCGGCGGGCAGCCGCTGATCTCGAACAAGTCGGTGTGGCGTAATTTCCCGTGGATCTGGAACGAGCACTGGTCGTTCAAGAACATGGTGCTGATCGGCGACGCCCTGCACTCGGCGCATTTCTCGATCGGCTCCGGCACCCGCCTTGCGATCGAGGACGCGATTGCGTTGACGAAGGCGCTCGAAGCCGAAGCGCATGTCTCCACCGCGCTGTGCCGCTATGAGGCCGAGCGCAAGCCGATCGTGAAGAAGCTGGTGACGGCAGCGCGCACCAGCGCGGACTGGTACGAGAAATTCCCCGAGCACATGAAGCTCGACCTGATGGATTTTGCCTTCAGCTACATCACCCGTTCGGGACGGATCGACGACGCGCGGCTGCGCGCGATGTCGCCGAACTTCATGGCAGGCTACGAGGCCTCGAGGAGCAAGTCATGAACGAGATCGCCGACCAGGTACCGCCTGACAGCCCGGGCGCGCGCGAGATCGGCTTTGCGCTGCCCGAGCGCTACAACGCGAGCCGCATCCTGTTCGACAATCTGGCGCAGGACCGCGGCGACCTGACGGCGCTGACCGGCCCGGCGGGAATGCGAACCTATCGCAAGCTCTGTGCCGAGGCCGCGCGCTGGGGCCATGGCTTCACTTCACTCGGCCTGAAGTGCGGCGACCGCATCCTGCTGTTCCTCGACGACACGCCCGCCTACCCGGCGGCGTTCTTCGGCGCTATCCGAGCCGGATTTGTGCCGCTTCTCATCAACACGCTGACGCCGCCGGACCTCCTGCAATTCTATCTTTCGGACGCGAGCGCCACAGTCGCGGTCACTGATGCCGAGTTCTGCTCGCGCTTCAATGCTGAAGCCTGCAAGGACGCGCCGCTGCAAACACTGATCGTGGTCAATGGCGCGGCCGGCGGGCATGCCGTGCCGCAGGCGCTGCTGGCCGATGAATGGCTCCCGCGTTTTCCGACCGAGCTCGGAGAGGCCGACACTCACCGCAACGAGATGGCGTTCTGGATGTACTCCTCCGGCTCGACCGGACGGCCGAAGGGCATCGTGCATCTGCATCACGACATGGCCTATAGCGAGCAAGCGTTCTCCCGCAACGTGCTGAAGCTGACGCCCGGCGATATCTGCTTTTCCGTGCCGAAGATCTTCTTCGCCTATGGCTTCGGCAATTCCATCACCTTCCCGTTCTCGGTCGGTGCTGCCACGTTGCTTCTGCCCGGCCAGCCGAAGCCGGCATCGATCTTCGCGGCGATCGAGCAGTACCGTCCGACCGTGTTCTTCGGTCTGCCGACGCTCTACACCTCGCTGACCAAAGCCGACGGCGCGGCGAGAGCCGATTTCTCCTCGCTGCGCATGGCGATCTCGGCCGCGGAGGTGCTCTCGGCCGACGTCTTCAACGGCTGGAAGGCGCTGACCGGGCTCGAGATCATCGAAGGCCTCGGCTCGACCGAGGTGCTGCACATCTATCTCTGCAATCGCCCGGACAGGAAGAAGCTCGGCGCCGCAGGCGTCCGCGTCCCCGGCTACGAGATCCTGCTGCGCGACAAGGACGGCCGTGAGGTCGCCGACAACGAGGAAGGCATTTTGTGGGTGCGCGGCGATTCCAATACGCCCCTGTACTGGAACCGTCCCGACAAGACCGCCGAGACGGTGCGCGACGGCGGCTGGATCTACACCGGCGACCGCTTCGTCCGCGACAGGGACGGCTTCCACTTCTTCCGCGGCCGCGCCGACGACCTCATCAAGATATCAGGCCAATGGGTCTACCCGCTGGAGGTCGAGCTCTGCCTCGCCGATCATCCCGATGTCCGCGAATGCGCCGTGTTCGCCGCCGAACTGCCTGATAGACGCATGACGCTGAAGGCGGTCGTGGTGATGAACGCCCGCGCGTTCGAGGCGGAAGAGGCGGCGAAGCAGTTGCAGGATTACGTGAAGGCGAAGCTGCTGCCCTACAAATATCCGCGCGAGATCAGGTTCATCGACGAACTGCCGAAAACGGGAACAGGCAAGATCGACCGGCAGGCTGTCATGAGGATGTGACGCGTCGCAGCATCCACAAACTCGCTGTCGTCCCGGGCTTGACCCGGGACCCATAACCACAGGCGTTTGTTGTCGCACAACACTGCCGCCCCAGCCTTTCTTCCCAACCCACATTCGTGGTTATGGGTCCCGGCTCGCGCTTCGCTTGGCCGGGACGACGGCGGAGTGTGGGTTGGTGATTACGCGTTCAACCCCGTGCCGCCGTAGAGCCAGGCGAGATCCTGATAATAATCCTCCGAGCTCTTCGCGCTCATGATGGCGTTGCGGAGGTGGGCGTGGTCGCCCGCGGGGTGGTAGATGTGCTCGCCGATCGCGCGCGACCAAAGCTGCACCTGCGCGGTGCGCGGGAAACGTTGTGCACGGTAATGCTCCAGCGCCACGGCGTGGTCGTCATGATGCGACAGCATGTGCGACAGGCACACCGCATCCTCCATCGCCTGGCAGGCGCCTTGCGCGAAATATTGCAGCATCGGATGCGCGGCGTCGCCAAGCAGCGCGACGCGGCCGTCGACCCAGCGCTCGTTCGGATCGCGGTCGCACAACACCCAGAGCCGCCAATTCCTGCCGTGACGGATGATGCTCTGTGCGCGCGCATGGACGTGCCGAAACCCCTGCATCACCTCATCATCGCCGACCGGCTTTCCCGCGACCGGCTCCGGCGCGTCGTTGTGGTAGGTGACGACGAGGTTGAACACTTTCCAGTCCGACAGCGGATAGTGCACGATGTGGCACTTCGGCCCGGCCCACAGGGTCGCAGCGTTCCAGCGCAGATCCTCCGGCATCTCTTCGGTCGGGATCACCGAACGGTAAGTCGTATGGCCGGACACGCGCGGCGGCCCGTCCGATGTGACCTGCTTGCGGATGTTCGACCATAGGCCATCGGCGCCGATCAGGAGCCGGCCGGTGACGCACTCGCCAGTGGCAAGGAGCGCAGTGACCGAGGCGCCATCCTGCTCGTAGCCGGTCACCTCGCTGCTGACGCGCAGCTCGATCAGTCCATGCTCGCGGCAGGCGCGCAGGAACACGCCGTGGAGATCGCCGCGATGCACCACGGCATAGGGATTGCCGAACCTGACACGGAACGGCTCGCGCAGGTCGACATGGGTGATCTCTTCGGCGGTGAGCGCATCCATCAGGCGGAGCTGGTCGATATAGACGGCCATCCGCCGCGCGGCCTCGCCGACGCCGAGATAGTCGAAGGCATGGAATGCGTTCGGGCCAAGCTGGATGCCGGCGCCGATCTCGCCGAGCGTGGCGGCCTTTTCCAATAAAATCGAGCGGATGCCCTTCTGCGCAAGCCCGAGCGCCGCGGCAAGGCCGCCGATGCCGCCACCTGCGATCAAAACGGGTTGGCTATCCTTTGCCATCAGCCCGACTTCCCGAGATGTTCGAGGGCGTCCTCGGCGCGCAGCGGCACGCGCGAGGCCTCGTTGTTGAGATCGACGAGCTGCGCGAGCAGTGCCATCAGCGTCTTGCGGTCGGCAGGCTTGAGCGGCTGCAGCATCCGCGCCTGCGCGCGGTCAACCACGGGCATGATCTCGCGCAGCAGCGAAGCGCCCTGCCGAGTGATGGTGAGCAGCTTGACGCGCTTGTCATCGGAATCGGACTTGCGTTCGATCAGGCCCTTGCTCTGCAGCCGCTCGATCACGTTGCCGAGCGTGGAGCGGTCGAACGCGATCACCGCGGACAGTCGCGTCGCATCGATGCCGGGATGGGTGTGGATTGCGATCAGCGCGGCATATTGCACCGGCGTCAGGTCAAACGCCCTGCACTCCTCGACGAAAATCGAGACCGCGATCTGCTGCATCCGCCGGAATAGATAGCCGGGCGCGGTATAGACCGCGTCCATGGTAACAGGGGTTTGCTTGTTGTTATTCGGCATCGACTTGCTTATCCGGGGCGGCGTCGGCAAACGCCTTCATTGCCTTGGCCGCGGCTTCCGCCTTGAGCAGCCGCGGAAAAGCGGTGACATCGACGCCGAAGCGCCGCGCATTGGCAAGCTGCGGCACCAGGCAAAGATCGGCCAGCGTCGGCCCAGCACCAAAGCAGAACGGCCCGGCTTCGCCCGCCGCCAATGTCTCGCAGGCCGAAAGCCCCTCGCGGTTCGCCCAAGCCGCCCACTCCGTCACCTTTTCTTCCGGCAGGCCGAGCTGCCGCAGCCGCGCCAGCACTTTCAGGTTCTGCACCGGATGGGTGTCGCAGGCGATGGCCTGCGCGAAAGCGCGGACTTTTGCGCGCTGCAGCGAATCCTCCGGCATTAGCGGCGGTTCGGGATTGACCTCATCGAGCCATTCGATGATGGCGAGCGACTGGGTCAGGATCGCGCCCGCGTCGCTTTCCAATGTCGGCACCAGCCCTTGCGGGTTGATGGCGAGATAAGCCGGAGCGCATTGCTCGCCTCTGCGAAGATGATGCGGCAGGTGCTCAACGGTGAGCCCCTTCAGGTTCAGCGCGATTCGCACGCGATACGCGGCGCTGCTGCGGAAATAGCCGTGCAGCTTCATCGGAACCTCCCTGGTGTCTTCTGATTTTTCTTCAAGTTGACGCTAGCCATATTGTCAGTATGCTGTCAATCAGCGAACAACATAGAAATGGACGGGAGGCCAGCCATGGAAGCGGTGCAGAAGACGCCGGAGCGCGAGGCGTTCTACAAGAAGATCGACGGCGAAAGCCTTTCGGCGCTCTGGAACGTGATGAACGATCTTATCACGCCGGAGCCGAGGAGCGCCTGCCGGCCGCACCTGTGGAAGTTCGACCAGATCCGCGACTACATGAACGAGGCGGGCAAGCTGATCACGGCCAAGGAAGCCGAGCGGCGGGTGCTGGTCCTGGAAAACCCCGGCCTGCGCGGACAATCCAAGATCACCACGTCGCTGTTTGCCGGCGTGCAGATGGTGGTGCCCGGCGATATCGCCCCGGCCCACCGCCACAGCCAATCGGCGCTGCGCTTCGTGCTCGAGGGCAAGGGCGCTTATACGTCGGTCGACGGCGAGCGCACCGCGATGTCACCCGGCGATTTCGTGATCACGCCGTCGATGACCTGGCACGACCATTCCAACGAGACCAGCGAGCCGATGTTCTGGCTCGATGGCCTCGACATCCCCATGGTGCAGTTCTTCGATGCCTCTTTCGCCGAGGGCGCGAAGGAGGACCAGCAGCAGATCACAAAACCCGCCGGCGACAGTTTTGCGCGCTATGGTCACAATCTGCTTCCGGTCGATCAGAAGCGCGCCTCGAAGACGTCGCCGATCTTCAACTATCCCTACAGCTACACCCGCGAAGCGCTGGAGCAGGCCAAGGCCCGCGACGAATGGGACGCCTGCCACGGCCTGAAGCTGAAATTCTCCAATCCCGAGACCGGCGATTATGCGATGCCGACCATCGGCACCTTCATCCAGCTCGTCCCCAAGGGCTTCAAGACCGCGCGCTATCGCTCAACCGACGCCACCGTATTCGCCGCAATCGAGGGCAAGGGCCGCACCAGGGTCGGCGAGCAGACCTTCGAATGGGGCCCGCGCGACCTGTTCGTGGTGCCGAGCTGGCACTGGGTCACGCATGAGGCGGATGTGGATTCGGTGCTGTTCAGCTTCTCGGACCGTCCGGTGCAGCAGAAGCTCGACCTGTTCCGCGAAGACCGCGGGAATGCGTGAACTGCTCTCTCCTCGTCATTGCGAGCGAAGCGAAGCAATCCATCTTCCCGCTTGCGGAGGCATGGATTGCTTCGTCGCTTTGCTCCTCGCAATGACGGCGGAGCGTGTCACCGCCCGAGAATTGTAGGGTGAGCAAAGCGCAGCTTGCCCACCTTCAAGCACTCCGCTCGTGATGGTGGGCACGCTGCGCTTTTGCCCACCCTACAAATCCTGGTCACCGCCAGTGGAGCAGCCGCGCTTCCAGCAAATTGATCAGCTTCCCGACCGCGAGCCCGAACAGCGACAGGATCACGACGCCGGCGAGCAACTGATCTGTCTGCATCAGATTGCCGGCCTGCAGTACGAAAGCGCCGATGCCATACTGCGCGCCGATCATCTCCGCGCTCACCACCAATAGCAACGCGACCGAGGCGGTGATGCGGAAGCCAGCCAGGATCGAGGGCAGCGCGCCCGGCCAGATCACGCGGCGCACGATGGCATGGAACGGCACGTTGAAGCTCTGCGCCATCCGGATCAGATTGCGCGGCACCGCATCGACGCCGCTATAGACCGAGATCGCGGTGGAGAAGAACACCCCCAGCGCAATGGTCGCGATCTTGGGCTCTTCGCCGATCCCGAGCCAGAGGATCAGCAGCGGCAGCAGCGCGATCTTCGGAATCGGAAACAACGCCGAGATGAAGGTGATGCCGACGCCGCGCGCCAGCGTCGACAGGCCGATCGCGAAGCCGACGATGACGCCGGCCACCGTGCCGAGCAGCCAGCCAACGCCGATCCGCATCACCGACCAGCCGAGATGCTGCCAGAGCGCGCCTGACATCGCGAGCTTGTAGGTCGCGACCGCGATCGCCGACGGCGGGGGCAGGAACAGCGGATTGACCCATCCGGCGCTGCCCGCCAATTGCCACAGCGCGATGACGAGCGCGAGCGCGATCCAGCCGGAGGCGCGGCCCGTGCTCGGCATAAAACCGGCGCCGCGAAATTCGACCGGCCGCGGTTTGGCGTCCATGTCGGACGGCGTCTCCGATGGCGCGCGGTCAAGCATGCTGGACCTCGCGCTCGGCATCGATCGCCTCCTCGCGGATCAGCGACCACAGCTCCTCCTGCAGCGCCAGCAGTTTTTCGCGCACGTTCCTGTCGCCGCGCTCGCTGCGCGTCATCGCTACCTGCACGACTTTGCGGATGCGCCCGGGCCGGCGCGACAGCACCACGATGCGGTCCGCAAGCCGCACCGCTTCTTCCAGATTATGCGTGACATAGACCGCGCCCATCGCGCCGTCGGCAAGCAAGCGGACGAAATCCTCCATCAGCAGTTCGCGCGTCTGCGAATCCAGCGCCGACAGCGGCTCGTCCATCAACAGGATCGCCGGCTTCACGGCCAGCGCCCGCGCAATGCCGACGCGCTGGCGCATGCCTCCGGAGAGCTGCTTTGGGTAGGTGCCACGAAAATCCGAGAGCCCGGTGCGGCGCAGCGCGTCGTCGACAACGGCGCGGCGCTCCGCTGCGCCCAGCACCGTATGCTCGAGCGGGAACGCGACGTTTTCCTCCACCGTGCACCAGGGCAGCAGCGCAAAATCCTGGAACACGAAGGTCAGCGGATTGAGGCTGTCCTTTGGCGGCGCGCCGCGCAACTTGGCCGCGCCGCCGGTCGGCCGCAACAGGCCGCCGAGGATCGACAGCAGCGTGCTCTTGCCGCAGCCAGAGGGCCCGACGATCGCGACCACCTCGCCCGCGCGAACCGTGAACGAGACGTCGTCGAGCACGTCGAGCGTGTCGAAGCGGTGGCTAATATGGTCGGCGATCAGGTCCATCTGGCTCTTGCTTGGCTCCGCATTTCGTTCTCGCTCGTCATGCCCCGGGGCTTGTCCCGGGCATCCGCGTCTTTCTTTCCCTGGTTACAAAGTGCGTGGATGGCCGGGACAAGCCCGGCCATGACGGCGACTACGGTATCAATCCGGCTTCACATATTCCTTTGCGATGATGCCATCCGCGTCAAAACCCTTGTCGACGAAGCCCTGCTCCTGCAGCCAGGAAATCTGGTTGGCGACATTCTTGACGTCGAGCTTGCCGTCCGGATCGATATAGGCGCAATTGCCGACCACCTGCTCGACCGGCAGGTGGGTGTATTTGGCGATGATGTCGAGCAGCGGTTTTGTCTTTTCGTTGATCGGCGCCTTACCATCCTTCATCGCGGCGAGAATCACGTCGTGATATTCGCGATCGGCCTTCACCAAAGCTGCAAGCAGCTTCGTCACCAGCGGCTTGTTCGGCAGCGTCTTGGGCGAGGCGAAGACGGCGCCAAGCTGCCACGGCGTCTCGTCGCCGACCCAGCCGAGGAGCTTGGCACCGCCAGTCTCCATCAGCGGGCGTGCAGTCGAGACCGGCAGCAGCGCGGCATCGACGGTCTCGCCCTTCAGCGCGGCGGCCGCGTTCGAGAGCGATTGCAGCGGCACCACCTTCACGTCCGAAAGCTTGAAGCCGTATTTATCGGCGAGCAGGCCGAGCGAATAGTGAAAGCTCGAGCCGACCTGCGTCACCGCTACGCGCTTGCCCGCAAGATCCTTCGGCGTCTTCAGGCCAGCCGCATAGGCATTATTGCTGGCGAAATAGCCGATCAGGGGATAGCCGGCCTTCTCGCGGCTCATGCCGCCGATCACTTTCAGCGTGCCCTTGCCGGCGAGATTGTAGAGCCCGGCCGTGAAGGCGGTGACGCCGAAATCGACATCACCCGAGGTGGTGGCGACCGCGATTGGCTGCGCCGCGTCGAAGAATTTCAGTTCGACATCGAGTCCGGCCTCACGGAAATAGCCCTTGTCCTGCGCGATGAACACCGGCGCCGAGGACGACAGGCGGAGCACGCCGATCTTGGCTTTCGAGAGCTCATCGGCCCGTGCGATCCCGCTCGCCGTCAGTGCCAGCAGGCCCGCAAGCGCGAGCCGCACAAAATACTTCATCCGCGTCCTCCTCACAATCCGGCAGGTACTTGCTGGTCGCACCCGATGAAGGCGCCCTGCTGTTTCAGCCCCTGTTGCAGTCTGTCTACCGCGATGTCGCGTGGCATGGTATTGCCCGACAGCGCGAGCGCGGCGGCCGAGCCTGCCGCCTCTCCCATCGCAAAGCAGGCGCCGGAGACCCGCGCCGCCGACTGTCCCTCGTGGGTCATCGAGGCGCAGCGCCCGGCGACGAGGAGATTGTCAACGCGCTCAGGCACCAGCATGCGATAGGGCAGTTCGTTGAAGCCGCGCGATTCCGGGATCGGCGGGAACTTGAAGATGACGTCACCGGCGACATGAGCCTCGATCGGCCAGCCATTGACGCCGATGGAATCGTCGAATGAGGCGCAGCCCAGCACGTCCTCGCCGCTGAGCTGGTAACCACCGACCACGCGTCTTGTTTCGCGGATGCCGAGCTGCGGCGGCAGGTCAACGATGTAGGAGTTCTCGAAGCCCGGCACCGTGCGCAGGAATTCGAACGCCTGGATCGCCTGGCGCCGGCCCTCGATCTCGCCGCGGGTGAGGTCATTGGGCTCCAGGCCATTGACGGCGGTGCCGTCCTCGCGTGCGAGCTGGGTGAAGTTCACCCGCCACTCGATCGGCGAGCGCTGCGGTCGCACGATCGCGGCCTTGCGCGGAAACTTGTGGGTGCCGGCGGCTTCGGCCTTTTCCATCAGCGCCGGTATCGTCCGCCACGCGTCACCGGCTTTCTCGGGATCGATGCCGTTGAGACGGAACATCATGGATGGATAGAGCATGCTGCCCTTGACATCGCCAACCTCGTACGGCGCGCCGGCCCAGGCGGCGAGATCGCCATCACCGGAGCAATCGATGAAGATGCTTGCCAATACCGCCTGGCGGCCGGCCTTGGTCTCGACCATCAGCGCGCCGACGCGCTGCTCGTCATCCATCACCACGCCGGCGCCGAGCGCATGGAAGAGGATATCGACCTTGTGGCTCGCCAGGAGATCATCGGCCGCGATCTTGTAGGCAGCGGTGTCATAGGCCTGCGCCAGGATCTTGCCGAGGATCAGATGCGGCTTGTTCAGCCCGTTCAGCCGGTCGATTCGATCCAGCAGATCGGAGGCGATGCCCTGGACCACCCGATGCGCTTGGCCGTGGACGTTGGCGTGCAGCCCGCAAAAATTGGTCACGCCCGCGGCCGTGCCCATGCCGCCGAGGAAGCCGTAGCGTTCGATCAGGAGCGTGCGCCGCCCCGCACGCGCCGCGGCAACCGCGGCCGCAATCCCGGCGGGCCCGCCACCGAGCACCGCGACTTCATATTCGCCATAAATCGGCACGCGCCGTGCGGGTTCTTCGATGGTCTTTGGCACGTTTGCTTCCCGGAAGTGACCCGCCCTCATGGCCGGCCAGAGGATTTTGTTATCGCAACAACGGGCTAGCAAAGAATGCGGCGCCGGGAAATGGCTCGCGCGCAAAGTTGATGTTGCTCCCGTTTCACGGAACTGAGACAACGGGCCGGTAAAGGACGGGCGACATGAAACTTTTGAGCCTCATAACCCTCGGCCTCATGGCCGGCGTCGTCCCCGCTTCGGCGGCGGTGGAGCAATGCCGGTTCATCCAGGCGAAGGCCGAGCGGGAAGCCTGCTACGAGCGGCAGGCCGTGGCGCTCGATGCCAAGCGCAAGCCGGAGCCGGTCTACGACAGCAAGCCGATGGAATCGCTGCAGCAGATGCGGCGGGATGACGAAGAGGTCTACAAGAGCTTGCGCAGCATCTGCCGCGGCTGCTGAGCGGCGCGAAAGATCACTCGGCCTTGATCTTGGCGGTGCGGATGATGTTGCCCCAGCGTTCGGTCTCGGACTTGATGAAGGCGCGGAAATCCTCGGGCGAACCGCCTTTGACCACGGCGCCCATCTCGCGAAGGCTGTCCTTTACCTTCTGATCGCCGAGCGCGAGGTCGATCTCCTTGTTCAGCCGCGACACGATCTCCTTGGGCGTGCCGGCCGGAACCAGGAAGCCCCACCAGACGGTGGCCTCGACGCCGGGGAAACCAGCCTCGGTGACAGTCGGGACATCCGGCAGCAGCACCAGCCGCTCGCGCGAGCTGACGGCGACCGGCCGTAGCTGGTTGGCGCGGATCTGCGGCATGCCCTGCACGGGATCGACGAACATGAAGGAGACGCGGCCGGCGATGATATCGACCATCGCCTGCGCGCCGCCCTTGTACGGCACATGCAGCGCCTGGATGCCGGTCACCTGCTTGAAGATCTCCGCCGCAAGATGGCCCGACGTGCCGGTGCCGGCGGAGGCAAAGGTGAGCTTGTCCGGCGCCGCCTTGGCCATATCGACCAGGTCCTTGACGGTCTTGGCCTCGAATTGCGGCTGCACCACCAGGATCAGGGGCGAGTAGCCGACAAGGGCGACCGGCTCGAGGTCCTTCTCCGCGTTGAAGGGCAGGCTGTCGAACAATGCCTCATTGGTCGCCAGATTGTTGGCGGCGATCAGCACATTGTAGCCGTCGGGATCGGACTTGGCGACGAAGGCGGTCGCGATGTTGCCGCTGGCGCCGGGCCGGTTCTCGATCACGACCGGCTGGCCGAGCTGCGGACCGGCCTGCTGCATCACGGTGCGCGCGACGATATCGACCGCGCCGCCCGCCGAGAACGGCACCGCGACATGGATCGGGCGCTCGGGATAACCGGCGGCACGCGCCATTCTGGGCATGCCGGGCAATAGCGTAACGCCGGCAAGCAGCGACAGGATGGTGCGTCGGTTGATCTGGTCGGTCACAAGCGGGCCTCGTTCGATGTTGCTGGTTTGACGGCACCGCCTGTTTCGGGCCAGCGCAGCAGCGCCGCGGCGGTGCCGCCGAGAACCTGCCGACGATCGTCTTCGGTCAGGAACGGAAGTTCGCGCCGCATGTGATCGAGGCATTCGAGATAGGAGCACGGCAGGCGCGTGAGATCGGATCCCCACATGATGCGATCGGCGCCGAACGCCTCGAAGGTTCGCCGCAGATAAGGCTCCAGGCTGGCGAACGGATAGGCGCTGTCCGTGTAGCAAGGCAGCGAGCTCGCCTTGATCGCGATGTTCGGAAACTGCGCCAGTGCGAGCAATTCGTCGAGATCGGCGAAACAGGGCTGATCGCGCAGCGCGCTCTGCCGCGCCATGTGATCAAGGATGATGGTGAGGCCTGGATAGCGCTCCGCAAGCGCGGCGATCTCCTTGAGCAGGCCGGGCGCGAGCGCCATCAGCGGAATGCCCAGGCGCTGGCAGTCCGACCAGAACCATTCGATGCTGCCGGGCACGAGCCACCGCGCCCATTGCGGCTTGTAGAAGGTCATGCGGATGCCGAGCATCCCCGGCTGGTCGAGCCAGGTCTGCAGCCGCTCGCGCGCGCCAGCTGCATCCGGGTTGAAGCGGCCCATCACCGCGAACCGCTCGGGAAACCGTTGAGCTGCTTCGAGCGCCGTATCGTTGGAATCGCCGACCGGGGACGGCGGCACGATCACCGCGCGGTCGACGCCGGTGCGGTCCATCATCCCGATCACTTCATCCGCGCCCAGCGGCTCGGGGCGATGCGGCCGCGCGCCGGGGACCGCAACAAAGGACGGTTTGCCGATCTGCTCGGCCGGCCACGGCCGATCGGGCCGATGCGCTTCCCAGAGATGAACCTGCGAGTCCGTGATCAATGCGCGCTCCCGTCTCAATTAAAGATGTCAGCGGGAATGCGGCTGAACACGCGCCGCGCATTGCCGGCGAGGATCGCGCGCTTCTCATCCGCGCTCAGCAGCGTCGAGTCATCGATGTAACGCCGCGTATGGTCGTAGTTGAAACCGGTCTCGGGATCGATGCCCTTCACCGCACCCAGCATCTCCGAGGCAAACAGAATGTTCTCGGCCGGGATCACCTTCGTCAGCAGGTCGATGCCGGGCTGATGGTAGACACAGGTGTCGAAGAACACATTCCTGAGCATACTTTCGGACAATGGCGGCCGCTTCTGGTCCTGCGCGATGCCGCGGTAGCGGCCCCAGTGATAAGGAATGGCGCCGCCGCCATGCGGGATGATCAGCTTCAGCGTCGGAAAATCCTTGAACAGGTCCGACATCAGGAACTGCATGAAGGCGGTGGTGTCGCCGTTGATATAGTGGCTGCCGGTGGTGTGGAAGACCGGATTGGCGGCGGCGCTGACATGGATCATCGCGGGCATGTCGAGCTCGACCATCTTCTCATAGAGCGGGTACCACCAGCGGTCGGTCAGCGGCGGATCCTTCCAGTAGCCGCCGCTCGGGTCCGGATTGAGGTTGCAGCCGACGAAGCCGAGCTCCTCGACGCAGCGGGTCAGCTCAGTGATGCAGTTCTTCGGCGCAACGCCGGGCGACTGCGGCAACTGGCAGACGCCGATGAAATTCTTCGGATAGAGTTTTGTCAGCCGATAGATCAGGTCGTTCGAGACTCGCGACCAGGCCTCGCTGACCGCCGCGTCCCCGATATGATGGCTCATACCCGAGGCGCGCGGGGAGAACAGCGTCACCGACGTGCCGCGCTCGCGTTGCAGCCGCAGTTGTGCGCCTTCGACCGATTGCCGCAACTCGTCGTCGCTGACCTTGAGCTCGTCAATCGAAGGCATCTGCGAGCGATCGCCGATCGCCGCGATCTGACGCTTGCGCCAATCGAGCAGCGCCTGCGGCTCCGTGGTGTAATGGCCGTGGCAGTCGATGATCGGTCCGCCGGCGGCCTGTGCGCGCCGCAATCCTTCCGTAGCCTCGATATTAGTTGGAGGCGAAAAAGACCTGCCCGAAGCCATCATGGCCTGGAACACAGGCGGGCTGCCGCAACACGAACAGCCGTTCGGGTGGATCGATCCGGAAAAAGCAAACACGGCATGCTCCCTTGCGAACGTCGCGTGCGACGTCGCTGTCAAACGTCAATCGTCAATCTTGCAACCGAGCCGGGTCAGCGTGGCGTCGACCCAGGAGCGATCGAGCTTGCCCTCCTTGATCAAAGCGAGCTGCTTGATCTCGGCCTGGTGCTTGGCCTCGGTCGCCTTCAGCACTTCGGCCGTGACATCGAAGGGCACACAGACGATGCCGTCGCCGTCGCCAACGATCAGATCACCAGGCGCGATCACCATGCCGTCGATCGCGACCGGCACGTTGATCTCGCCGGGGCCGTCCTTGTAGGGGCCGCGATGGGTGACGCCGGCGGCATAGACCGGGAACGTGCCGGCATAGAGGGTGTCGTAATCGCGGATCGAACCGTAGATGACGATACCGGCGATCCCGCGACGCTCGGCCTGCGCCGCCATCATCTCGCCGATCAGGGAATTGGTGAGGTCGCCGCCGCCGTCGACCACGATCACATCACCGGGCTCGGCGATGTCGATCGCCTTGTGTACCATCAGATTGTCGCCGGGGCGCGTCTTTACCGTGAAGGCCGGACCTGCGAGCACGCCCTCCTTGTGGATCGGCCGAAGCGCCGCGCCGCCCGCGGTCATCCGCGACATGGAGTCACTGACATTGGCGACCGGCAGCTCGCGGAATTTTGCGACGGTATCCGCATCGACTTTGCGCACGCGTTTGCAAATCTGGAATCCAATCATCGCCTCGCCTCCCTTGCCACTCCAGTTGTCATTTGAAGAGATCGCGGCCGCCGGCCTGCTTGATGTATTTGATGAAGTTGCCGGCGAAGATCGCCTTGCGATCGGCCTGGTTAAGGAAATCGCATTCCTCACTGATGAAGGTCACTGACTGCGGATAGGTGCAGGCGCGCAGCACCGGCGGATAGTTCGATCCCCAGATCATCTTGTCCGGACCGATATGCTCGTAGAGTTCGCGGAAGCGCTGCTTCGAAGTCGGATACGGATATTTCTCGTCGTCCGGCGCGGCCTCTGGAAAATACGACACCTTCATCCAGATGTTTGGCTGTTCGCCGAGCTTGAGGATTTCGGGCCAGTTCCAGTAGCGGTCGGTGTAGGGCGGCATGCGGCGCAGCCCCATATGGTCGAGCATGATCAGGATGCCCGGATAGCGCTTCACCACGTCGTGCAGCTCTTCGGTCTGGTACGGCGCGAACAGTTCGAGCGGGATCTGGAGCTTTTCTATCGCGGCGAGGAAATCATTCAGCAGGCCCTGCCGCAGCCAGCTATTGTAGGGCGGCTGGTGCAGCGTGATGCGCACGCCCAGCATGCCCTCCTGCGCCATGAACTGCTTCAGCCGGCCCTCATTGTCTGGCAGCAGCGGATCGAACCGACCGAACACCCCCACCACCCGATCCCTGTGTTTGGCCGCCGCTTCCAGCGAATAGCGGTTGTCGTAGCCCATCAACGACGCCGTGACCTGGACGATATGGGTGACGCCGGCCTTGTCGGCCTCCTTCAGGAGATCCTCCGCCAGCATCTCCTCGCCCCAATGGATCCCGTTGGGATCGTGCGGCCGCGCGGGGGTGGATCGTTCCCAGTAGTGCAGATGCGTGTCGATGATCATGGGACAAGGGCCTCTAGCAGGGCGTTCCTCGGGTTATCTCTGGTTTCCGCCGGTGTAGGCGCAGCCGGCCCATTCCGTCCAATATGATATTGACAGCCCGGCTATACGTTTTGACTATAAGAAGATGGATTATCGCCAGCTTCGCTATTTCATTGCCGTGGCCGAAGAGCTCAGCTTCAGCCGCGCCGCCCGACGCCTGAACATCAGCCAGCCGCCGCTCAGCATCCAGATCAAGGCGATCGAGGCCGAGGTCGGGACGACCCTGTTCAGCCGCAATCGGCGCAAGGTCGAACTGACGCCGGCTGGCGAAGTGCTGCTGGACAATGCGCGGCGCGCGGTGAAGCAGCTCGAGCAGACCACCGAGGCGGTGCGCCGCGCCGGCCGCGGCGAGGCCGGTACCATCCGGCTCGCCTTCACCAGCTCGGTTCCGATGCGGGAGGCCTTCGCGCAGATGCTGCGCGCCTTCCGCAGCCGCTATCCCGACGTGCAGATCGAATTGCAGCACATGGGCACCGGCTCGCAATTCGCAGCGCTCGCCGACGACCAGATCGATTTCGGCATCCTGCGGCCGCCCGCCGTGCTGCAAAAGAACCGGAATATCAAGCTGATGCCGCTGTGGCGCGACCGCTCCCGGCTGTTCTTTCCATCGACCCATCGCCTTGCCGCCTCCACCGCCCCGGTCGAGATGACCGAGCTGGTCGATCAGCCGTTTGTCGGCGTCGAACCGATCGTCAATTGCGGCATGCATGAACATCTGATGACGCTGTGCGGCGCGGCCGGCTTCACGCCGCGCATCGAGCAGGAAGCGCGTGAGCTCAACACCGTGCTCGGCCTCGTCTCGGCGGGGCTCGGCATCGCCGTGCTGCCGGAATGCTATACCTGCATGGCGATACCGGGTGTCTCCAGCCGTCCTATCGCAGGCATCGACGCCGAGAGCTGGCTCATGATCGCGATGCGCGATCGCAACATGCAACCGCTGATGCAGCGCTTCATCGACGTCGCCTGCAACCTCGGCGGCGCGGATGCACCGCATCTGGTGCCGTCGAAGACGGTCAACGAACGCGCCAAGGCGCAGGCGAAGATCGTCCCGTTGCGCTAAGCGTCCGCAGCCGCGAAGCCGACTGATCGCCTCCGTGCATCGTGTGATATCGAAAAGCTAGCATTCCGATATCTTTCGCAAATCCAAGCAAGAAGAATTTCGCGTGGCCGCGCTTCCGACGCGCGCGAACCGTTGACATCTGCCATGCGCCGGGTCTGATGTTGGCGGCGTAACAACAAACACGACAACAGAGATCGAGGGAGGGGCAGTTGATCATCACGCGACGACACGCCCTTATGGGAAGCGCTGCATTGCTCGCAGCTCCGGCGCTCATCGTGAGAACGTCAGCGCCGGCGCGCGCGGAGGAAGGACAGATCAGGATCGTCCGGCAGCCCGGCATGGGTCATCTGCCGCTGACCCTGATGATGGAATTGAACCTGCTGGACAAGCATCTGAAGGCGGCCGGCATCGACAAGCCTAATGTCAGCATGCGCGTCGTCAGCGGCAGCACCGCGACCTCCGACGCGGTGATCTCGGGCAACGCCGACATGACCAGCGGCGCGCTGACCTCGCTGCTCACGCTGTGGGACAAGACGAAGGGCAAGTACCAGGCGCTTTGCGCCATCACCACGCAGCCGATGCAGCTCGACACCATCAATCCCGCGGTGAAGTCGGTCGCCGATTTCACCGACAATGACCGCATCGGCCTGCCCGGGGTGAAGACGTCCTATCACGCGATCGTGCTGCAGATGGAGGCGGCCCGGCTCTGGGGCATCGACCAATATGCGCGGCTCGACCATCTGACCGTGTTCATCTCGCCGCCGGATGGCGTGATCGCGATGCTATCAGGCAAGTCGCAGATTTCAGCGCATTTCACCTCGGCGCCGTTCATGTATCAGGAGCGCGAGGGCGGCAAGGCGCGCAAGATCCTCGATTCCTATGACGTGCTCGGCGGCCCGCATGTGTTCGGCACGATCTGGGGCTCGGCGGCCTATTTCGAGAAGAACCCGGTGACGACGAAGGCGCTGCTCGCAGCGCTGTCTGAAGTCATGGATCTCGTCAAGAACGATCCGCGCGGCATGGCGCAGACCTATATCAAGGCCGACAATCTCAAATTCCCGCCCGAGTTCGTCGAGAGCATGCTGCGCGATCCCCAGAACATCTTCGAGCTGGCGCCGCGCAACAGCATGAAGTTCGCCGAATTCCAGAACAGGATCGGCTTGATCAAGACCAAGCCTGCGAGCTGGAAGGACTATTACGCGCCGGCGATCCATCACCTGCAGGGTTCGTGATCCGTCGTTTGGGAGATTTCCATGATTGAGCGCAGGCATTGCTGCCTCCAGCATCGGCAAGGACATGGCTGAGCCGCTTCTCCATGTCGACCGTGTCACGCTGCGCTACAAGACGCCGCAATCGCTGGTGACCGCCACCCATCGCGTCAAGTTTCGTGTCGAGCGCGGCGACCGCTACGTGCTGCTCGGCCCCTCCGGCTGCGGCAAGTCAACCCTGCTCAAGGCGGTCGGCGGCTATCTGTTTCCGAGCGAAGGCGCCATCCGCATCAACGGCCGCAAGATCGACGGCCCCGGCGCCGACCGCATGATGGTGTTCCAGGAGTTCGACCAGCTCCTGCCATGGAAGACGGTCGCCGAGAACGTCGCGTTTCCGCTCCGCGTCGCGCGCAAGCTCTCCAAGGCCGAGGCCAATGAGCGCGCCCGTGCCTATATCGACAAGGTCAACCTGACCAAATTCGCGGACAGCTACACGCACACGCTTTCGGGCGGCATGAAGCAGCGCGTCGCCATCGCGCGCGGCATGGCGATGGAGCCCGACATCCTCCTGATGGACGAGCCTTTCGCCGCGCTGGATGCGCTGACCCGGCGGCGCATGCAGGACGAGCTCCTGCAATTGTGGGCCGATACGCACTTCACTGTGCTGTTCGTGACCCATTCAATCGCGGAGGCGATCCGGATCGGCAGCCGCATCCTCCTGCTCTCGCCGCATCCGGGTCGCGTCAAGGCCGAGATCGAGGACGTGGCCGCCGTCGGCGGTGACAGCCGGCGCGCCGGCGAACTGGAGAAGCAGATCGACGACCTCCTGTTTTCAGCGGAAGGCGCCGGCGCCGATCACGAGACTGCCTCATGAACGCACCGCGCATCATCCTGAGTTCGCCCGCGGTCATGAACGACGGCATGGACGAGCCCGAGGTCGAACGGCAATTGTCTGCTGCCGAACGGCTCTGGAACAATGCCGCGCTGCGCAAGGGCCTTATCCTGATCGTGCTGGCCCTGATCTGGGAAGCCTATGCGCGCTATCTCGATGACCGACACGCTGAAGGCCCTGTTCGATCACATCATCGATGGCTCGCTGTTCGCGCGCACCTGGACTTCATTGCAGGTGCTGCTGCTGGGCTATGCGATCGGAATTGCGCTGGCAGGAATCTTGACAGCGCTCGCTATCAACACGCGGCTGGGGACGGACCTGTTGGAAACGCTGACCGCGATGTTCAATCCGCTACCGGCGATCGCCTTGTTGTCGCTGGCGCTGATCTGGTTCGGGCTCGGCGCGGCGAGCCTGATATTCGTGCTGGTGCATTCGGTGATGTGGGCGGTCGCGCTCAATACCCATGCGGGATTCCTCGCGGTGTCGCCGACGCTGCGGATGGTCGGGCGCAATTATGGACTGCGCGGCCTGCCTTACGTGTTGAAGATCCTGATCCCTGCCGCCTTTCCATCGATCCTGACCGGACTGAAAGTAGCCTGGGCGTTTGCCTGGCGCACCTTGATCGCCGCCGAGCTTGTGTTCGGCGTCGCGTCAGGAAAGGGCGGGCTCGGCTGGTTCATCTATGAAAGCCGCACCGTGCTCGATATCCCGGCGGTGTTCGCCGGCCTGTTGACGGTAATCCTGATCGGCCTCTTCGTCGAAAATCTGGTCTTCCGCCTGATCGAGCGCCGCACCGTGCGAATGTGGGGAGTGCAATCATAGAGCGTTTTCAAGCGAAGTGGACACCGGTTCGCGTGAAGAAAACGCGTCAAAATAAGAATCTAGTACCGACGTCACGTTTTCAAAAAAACATAACATATCGAGGAAACGCCCATGCTGAAGCGCCTGGTCCTTGCCTTCATTGTTTCGGGAAATTTTCTCGCGGCAAGCCACGCCGCGGAGGCGCCGCCATCCGGGCCCCTCACCGTCGCCAAGCAGGGCAGCTTCTTTGTCGGCGGCCGCGAGGTGAAGAGCGACGCGCTCTCGACCGTTCCGACGTTCGGCGCCACGGGCACGATCACCGTCGACCAGATGTATGTCCGCTACCAGACCCCGCTGCAGCCCAAGGACTATTCCATCACGCTGATCCACGGCTGCTGTCTGACCGGCAAGAGCTGGGAGACGACACCCGACGGCCGGATGGGCTGGGACGAATATCTCCTGCGCCGCGGCTTTTCCGTTTACGTCATCGATCAAGCCTGGCGCGGGCGTTCGGCCGCGAGCCCCGTCGCTGTCAACGTCGTGAAGACCGGGAAGGCCGCACCCGACACGCTGCCGGCCTTCATCTCAGCCGGTCATGAGCCGGCCTGGGCGATCTTCCGCTTCGGCACCGAATATCCAAAGGTGTTTCCCGGACTGCAGTTTCCGCTGGAGGCGCAGGACGAGTTCTGGAAGCAGATGGTGCCGGACTGGCACTATTCGATGACGCCGCCGGTCCCGACCGTGAAGGCGCTGTCCGAACTGTCTGAGCGTCTGGGCAAGACGGTGCTCGTCAGCCATTCCCAATCCGGCATCTTCCCGTTCCAGACGGCCGCAATGAGCCCGAAGGGAATAACTGCCATCATCTCGATCGAGCCGGGAGCATGTCCGGGCGGCGACTTTGATATGACGGCGCTCAAGCAGATCCCGACACTGGTCCTGTTCGGCGACTTCGTCAGCCAGTCGGAGGTGTGGAGCAAGCGGCTGGAAGGTTGCAGAAGCTTCGTCCAGGCCGCGAAGGCCGCCGGCGTCGACGCTGAAGTCGTCGCGCTGCCGGACGTCGGCATTCACGGCAACTCGCACATGCTGATGCAGGACAAGAACAACCTTCAAGTCGCCGACTGGCTGATCGATTGGCTCGCGACGCACGTCGAGAAGCGCGCCGCGAAATGACGCGCGCTTCAGCGGAGGAAAGGTACCGCCTTTTCCCGCACAAGGTGTTGTCAGGCTCGGCGCGGCTATGCCAATTGCTGCGGGCTCAGGCTGCCGAGCCACATGCGGGCCGAGTGGATGTTGTGAAAATCCTTGATCGCAATCTCTTTGGCCAATTTCGAATGGATGCTCCCGATTGAGACCTTGCCGAAGAATGTCAGCGACACGGCGGTAGCGACGGCCTTGAGACCCGCCGCCCGCGCCCGTGGCAGCCAATCTTCCACGATCCACTTCTGATCTTCGGCGTGGACGATCGGCAAGTCCGAATCATCGCCCAGGATCCTGTCGGCGGCATGCTGCGTGAGCATGCCAAGGATGATTTCATGAATGAAGCGAAGCTGGGCGCTGGTCGCGTATTTCCGCCACACGACCGCGATACAGGAAATGCTTTCATCGTAAGAGAGAGAACAGATCGGGTTGTCGTGCGGACTGTTCAACAACTGGATCCCGTCGATGGATTCGCCTTCGATGATCCGCTTCAGCTCCGTCAGAGAACTCGCACCCATTCTGACCCCTCTTCTACCACCTGCATCCCCACGCGCAGCGGCGGTATACTAGGGCGCGGACTCATAACGCGCGGCCAGCCATAGCCGGATAGATGCAAGTTGGACGAAGGCAAGGTAGTTTCCTGCAAGCCTGTCGTAGCGCGTTGCCACACGACGACATTGTTTGATCCTGTTGAAGAACCGTTCGACCTGGTTACGAGCACGATAAAGGTATGGACTGAAGCAGATCCCATCCCTGCGATTGCTTTTCGGCGGGATGTTGGCCCACGCGCCTTTTTTCATGGCCAGCTCTCTTATCCAGTTGGCGTCATAGCCGCGGTCGGCAAGCAGCATTGACCCGGATTTCAAACGAGACAGCAGTTTTCCGGCAAGTCGAACGTCATGGGCCTCACCCGGGCTCAGCGCCAGCCGTACCGGCAGACCATTGCTATCGACCAACGCATGGATTTTGCTCGTCAAGCCGCCGCGGGACCTTCCCATCGATTGGCGCTGGTTTCTGGTGATGCAGGATCCATGCTGATGCACGCGGACAATGGAGGTGTCGATCATCTGGACAGCGGCATCGTGGGCAGCGGCAAGTGCGTCTATGATGCGGCCCCAGACACCAGCCCGCCGCCAACGGACGAAGCGGTTGTAACATGTCGTGTACGGACCAAACATCTCGGGAAGATCACGCCAAGGTGCTCCGGAGCGCAAGACCCAGAAGATGCCATTGAGGACACGACGGTCGTTCACCCGAGGAACGCCACGCGGCTTGTTCGGCAACATGGGCTTGATTGCAATCCACTCATGGTCAGCGAGTTCGTAGCGCATGATTCGATCCCCCAGTTTGGAAGCTTGAATCACAGGGGTCTGGCCAAACGCAACGGTTCCGGGCGGGCCCCGGTTGGACGCTTGCGGGACAGAAGCGGACATCAGCCGACCAACCCACAATCTCCAATGACCGATTGCTGACGCGGAATCGCAACGCCGCAGTGTTAAACCGAGAGTGCTATTGAACTCAATCAGCGCATCGTACAAGATTGCAAAAATGACTTTCGTCGCCGGGTTGGGGGACAATTCATGGATGCCCGATTGCGCACGTTTGTAGCGACGATATTGGTCCTGGCTTTTTCCGTGAGTCTGGCCTTTGGCGAGGAGCCCTCGCCCGACTTGACCGGATATCAGTATTCGCAGCCCATAGAACCAACCTTTTCCGATCTTCCCTATGCGACCCAGTCGCCATCGCAGAAGCTCGATCTCTATCTACCTATGGTGAAAAACGGGCCGGCACCGTTAGTGATTTGGATTCACGGCGGCGGATTCCGTGTCGGTGACAAGCACTCCATGCCCCGGCGCAATTTCGGCCCTGCACCCAAACCGATGGGGCCCGACGGGCCTTATCAAATCCAGGTCCCGGATGTCGCCGCGCTGACCCGCAAAGGCTATGCGGTCGTGAGTCTCAATTATCGCCTCGTTCGTCGCCCCGGCGATGCGTTTGCTGACTTCGCCCTTCCTGCGGTTCAAGACGGTAAGGCCGCCGTGCGCTTTCTTCGAGTCAACGCAGACAAGTATGGACTTGATCCCGGAAAATTCGCCGTCTGGGGCAATTCAGCCGGAGGCTTCATCGCCGCAATGCTGGCTGTCACGGGGCACCAGCCAACGGTGTTCGACGATCCTGCCGTTGGTAGCTCGGACAACGCCGGCGCGGTCCAGGCCGCCGTGATCTGGTACGGAGCGATTGAGGTCCGCGACCAGAGTATTGCTCGCTACATTTCAGCAGCAAAAATCATCCCTCCAATCTTGATCGCCAATGGCGATGCCGACACCAGCGTTCCCGTAGTCGAAGCGATCCGGCTTCACGACGAACTGCTGAAGAAGGGGGCGAAATCCATACTCACGATTTTGCCCGGCGCCGGTCATGAGGATCCAGCCTTCATGGCCACGCAGATGCTTCCCACGTTCAAGTTTCTCGATGCCGTTTTTGGTCGATGACGAAGTAGTGAACGTCGCTGCTTGGCCCCAAGGCGAAGTGCCGCGACGTCCGCTCCCGCGCCGCTGTTGAGAGAGAAGCAGACATCAGGTGGCCAACTCGCAGCAGCCGACTTTTATGAGTACGCACCCTAGCGATCTGCCGGCGCATTTGGAACACCGTGCAGAGCGATCACGGTCGGCGCGTCCTGCGGTTCCACCTGCCGCCTTTGCGGCTGACGCTGCAGGTCTTCAATCATCGCCCGTGCGATCTCGCGCTCGCCCATGATGACGGTATCGGCGCCCAGTCGCGTGAGATGATCGACCTCGGCGTCCGAATGCGCGCGGGCGATGATTCGGATCTGCGGATTGGCGGCGCGCGCCTGCTGGACGATCTGTCCGGCTTCGAACGCTTCGGGAATCGCGACCACCAGATATCGGGCCGCGGATGGATTGGCGGCGGCGAGCACGTCGGCGCGGACGGCATTGCCCATGATCGCCTCGATATCCTTCTGCTTGAGCCCAGCGACGATCGCATCGGCATCTTCGATGACGAGAAACGGCTGGCCCGCCTCCTTCATGGCGCTGCCGACGATGTTCCCGACCCGGCCGTAGCCGACCAGGATCGCATGACCGGTCAGGCTCGTGACCGGGATCGCCTCGCGAGCGGCAGGAGCGGCGGCCGCCTTCGGCGACGCCCGCCTCGGATCGAGGCGCGGTATCAGCCAGTCGACACCTGCGAAGATCAGCGGATTGAGCATGATTGAGAGGATCGCTCCGGCCAGGATCAGGTCGCGACCTTCCTTCGGGAGCAGATTGGTTACAACGCCGATCTCCGCCAGGATGAAGGAGAACTCTCCGATCTGGGCGAGACTGGCGGAGATCGTCAGCGCCGTGGAGACCGGATGCCTGAAGGCCAGCACGATAAAGAAGGCTGCCACGGATTTTCCGATGGTGATGATGAAGATCGTAGCGATCAGCGGCCACGGCTCGCGGATCACACTCATCGGATCGAACAGCATGCCGACGGAAACGAAGAACAGCACCGCAAAAGCGTCCCGCAGCGGCAGCGACTCCTGTGCCGCGCGCTGGCTGAGCGGGGATTCCGTCAGCATCATCCCGGCGAAGAAGGCGCCGAGCGCGAGCGAAACGTCGAACAGCTTTGTCGCGCCGAATGCAACGCCGAGCGCGATCGCCAGCACGGCGAGCCGGAAGAGCTCGCGGGAGCCAGTGTGCGCAACGTAATGCAGGATCCAGGGGATGAGCCTGCGTCCCACCACCAGCATCAGGGCGATGAACAGGCCGACCTTGGCGACTGTGAGCAACAATGTGCCCGTGAGTCCAAGACCAAGGCGCGCCGCGAGCGGACCGGCGGTCTGCGCATCGCCGTTTCCACCGAGCACGCTCGCAAGGGCCGGAAGCAGCACGAGCGCGAGCACCATCGCCAGATCTTCCACGATCAGCCAACCGACGGCGATCTTGCCACGATCGGTATCCATCAACCGGCGCTCCTGCATCGCGCGAAGCAGCACGACGGTGCTGGCGACCGACAATGCCAGCCCGAACACGAGGCCCGCTCCGACCGACCATCCCATGGCCTGAGCAAGTCCGAGCCCCATCAGCGTCGCAACCGCGATCTGGACGACGGCACCGGGCAGCGCGATGGCGCGGACAGACAGGAGATCGTTGAGAGAGAAATGCAGGCCCACCCCGAACATCAGCAGGATGATGCCTAGCTCCGCCAGCTCCGTTGCCAGCGCCTGGTCCGCGACGAAGCCGGGCGTAAAGGGGCCGGCCGCAACTCCTGCGAGCAGATAACCGACCAACGGTGGAAGCCGGAACCGCTGGGCCAGGGCACCGAACACAAAAGCAAGGCCAAGCCCTGCGACAATGGTCGCGATAAGTGGCGTATCATGCAGCATTTTCAGCTTTTGGCACAATCTGCCGCCGATGTCCCGCGGACCTTTTGTGGCGACGTGTCGCACTTGTTGCTTGCGTTGATTGGCGCAGTCGCTACCTGATGAGATGAGCTGCAGCCTCGTAGCCCGGGTGGAGCGCAGCGCAACCCGGGACCTCTGCATCAACGTTTACGAGCTGTCCCGGGTTACGCTGACGCTCCACCCGGGCTACACATCACGACGATGAAAACTGACACGCAGTCCCTCAAGATCGAGATCGGCCATGCCGGCGCGGTCTCGGCGCTGCTGCTTCGTCCGCCGCAGGCTCACGCGATCTATGTGTTTGCGCACGGCGCAGGCGCCGGCATGACGCATGGCTCGATGGAGGTGATTGCCACGGGCCTCGCCGCGCGCGGCATCGCGACGTTGCGTTACCAGTTCCCCTATATGGAGAAGGGCAGCAAGCGGCCAGATCCACCCGCGATTGCGCATGCCACCGTGCGCGCTGCGGTGGCACAGGCCGCAGAGCGGTGCGCCGGCCTGCCGCTCTTTGCCGGCGGAAAATCCTTCGGCGGGCGGATGACGTCGCAGGCGCAGGCGGTCAAGCCGCTTGCCGGCGTACGCGGCCTGGTGTTTCTCGCCCTCCCGCTGCATACAGCCGGAAAGCCATCCACCGAGCGGGCAAAGCATCTCGCTGACATCAAAATCCCCATGCTGTTCCTGCAGGGCACGCGCGATGCGTTGGCGGACTTGAAGCTGCTCGAGCCGGTGGTCAAGGAGCTCGGATCATTGGCGACGCTGCATCTCGTGAAAGAAGCCGATCATTCCTTCCATGTGCTAGTCCGTTCGGGCCGCAACGACCGCGAAGTGATGGACGAGGTGCTCGATGCATTCGCAGTGTGGGTGGACTCGATCGTTTGAAGGCGCTCGAGTGAGCGGCTCCCTTCACGCCTCTCCCAGATCGATCTGCGTCAATATCCCCTGCCGCAGCGCCAGCCGGACCAGCTCGATATCCGAGCCGACGCCAAGCTTGTCCTTGATCAGGGAGTGCAGGTTCGCCACCGTCTTGGGACTGATGTGAAGCGCCTCGGCGATCTCCTCGGTCGTCCTCTCGGCAAGTAGCATGCGCAGCACTTCGAACTCGCGCGCGGAGAGGACATCCGCGACGGCGGCCTCGCCGGCAAGCCGGCTGAGCGCGAGTTCATGGTCGATATCGGGACTGATGGCGATCTTTCCGGCCAGAACATCCATCACGGCGTGCACGAGCGTCTCGGGCGGGCTTGTCTTGGTGACATAGCCGCGGGCGCCGGCACGGATTGCCTGCACCGCAAAGGCCGCGTTCTGGTGCATCGTGAACACGAGGATCCTGGCGCGCTTGTCCCATTGCCTGATGCGCCTGATCGCCTCGATGCCGCCGATGCCGGGCATGCTCAGATCCATGATGACCAGGTCGGGCTCGGTGGCCTTGAACAGCCGATAGGCCTCGGCGCCATCGGAGGCTTCAGCAACGACGCGCAATCCCGGCTGCTTCTGCAGCACCGAGCGATAGCCCGCGCGAACGACGGCGTGATCGTCGACCAGCATGATGGCTCGGCCGCTGCCATTCATGCCGCGTACTCCAGGGCGACGCCGTGCTGGCGAGACCGCACGACGGGAATAACGACGCGCAAGGCAAAGCCACCGTTTTGCCCGGCCTCGGAGCTCAGCCGCCCTCCCAATGCCGCGACGCGTTCACGCATCCCGAGCAAACCCATTCCGGATTTCACGGCTGGATCGCTGAGCCGGCCGTCATCCTCGATGTCGAGCTCGATTGCGGCGTCGTCCGAGGGAGCCTCGGCTTCACGCATCCCCAGTCGCAGCACGACCCGCGTTGCGCCTGCATGCTTGGCCGCGTTGGTGAGCGCCTCCTGCACGATGCGGTAGAGATTGGCGCTGACCGCCGCGGGCAAATTCTCGAACATGCCGGAAAAGGCGATCTCGAAGCGGGGCCGTCCCCGGCTGCGCCCGTTCCAGCCGGCGACCAGACCTTCCAGGCTTGCGGCCAGGCCAAGTTCCTGGACGTCGGGCGGACGCAATCTGAACAGCGCGCCGCGCAGCGTCTCCATCATGTCGGTCGCAATCCGCGCAATGCCGTCGCATTCGGCGAGCATGGCAGGACAATCCTGTCCCGCTGTACGACGAGCCGATGCCGCCAGCGCGCGGATCGCGGTGAGCGACTGGCCGAATTCATCGTGCAGCTCCCGCGCCAGATGCCGGCGCTCCTCGTCCTGCAACGCGATCAGCCTGCGGGTCAATTCACTGCGCTCGGCCAGCGCCGTGCCGAGGCTTTCCGCGAGGTGATTGAACACGTCGCGGATGGTCGAAAGCTCGGCAAGATCGAACGGCGGCAGGCGCGCCGTGAGGTCGCCTGCGGCGATCCGCTCGAGACCGCTCCGGATCAATCGCGTCGGCCGAAGTGCGCGTGCAAGGGCCGCATAGACCAGAGCGCACAAGAGCGGCAGCGCAATCGCGAGCACGGTCATCAGACGGCCCGCTTCGTGCCAGGCCTCGGCCGTGAGCACGGCTGGATCAACCCAGACGACGGCTTCGCCGACCGTGGTGCCGCGAGACATCACGGGTCGTGTGGCCTCGCGGCCGGGATCAAACAGGCTGCGATAGAACGCCGCGAAAATTTGTGGCGGAGCGCTGTTCTCGTTCGGCGCACCACCGCAGAAGCGCTGCCGGATATCGCCATCGCTTGCGCGAAACGCGAGACAGAGACCGGGCGTTATGACCGCAGTCGCGACATTGTCGAGGTCGGGAAATCCTGACCGCGGATTATTCACCCACTGGAGCTTGTTTTGTTGCAGCTCCAGCGTCTTTGCCGCGACTTCGGCGATCGCATTGATCCTGGCGCGCACGGACCTATCGGCATCGATGAGGAAATAGGCCGAGATGGCGGCAAAGCAGAGGGCCGATACGGCCGCAACGCGCAGCGTCAACCGTACCTTCAGATCGCTCCTGTGGTTCCACATCTTGCGGATACCCCTCGCGGATGATTTTGGACTCCCGGTCTGCGAGCGGGAGCCATACATTTAACGGCAGAATGCAAGCGGCGCAAAGCGTTGCCCGCAACCCGAAAATGACGTCGTGAAATTTTCCCGGCTCTCGTCGGGAGGCGCTCAGCTTCGGCGGCAGACCTGGTCGGCATAGCCTTCAGGCCCACATGATCGCTGAAAGGTCCGCCGATGCGCCGATACTCTCTTGATTTGCTGACCGTCACTGTGCTTGGGCTCTTGCTGGGTTTCGGTTCCGCCAGTGCCGATAGCGGCGCGCCCGCAGCGCGGACCCTGGGCGTCACGATTGAAGACTTCGGCTATCTCGACACCTCGGGCGAGCCCATCGATCAGACAGCCGCCCATCTAGGGCGCCTGCAAACGTTCATGGCCGCGCTGAGACGCGACGTCGAGGTGGACGGGCACTACCGCCTCGTCCCGCCCTCGACGGACGATCGGGCAACGTCCGCCGAGCGCATGCAGGCCGCCGCGCAACGCGGCGCCAATGTCCTGATCACCGGCGCCGTTCAGAAGATGAGCACTCTGGTCCAGTTTGCAAGCGCGGCGGTCATCGACGTCGATACCAACAGGATCCTGTTCGAAAGGCGCTACACGTTTCGGGGCGACAATGACGAGGCGTGGAATCGCGCCGAGACCTTCCTGTCCCGCGACATCCGCGCGGCGCTGGCGGCGCAGCTAGCCGCATCTCCGGCGGTTGCGTCGACGCCGATCGCGCTTGCGGTGTTCGACTTCGAACTGGAAGATACCACCGCCGCCGCTCAGGCAAGCGGCGTCGCGGCTTCGGATGCCGCACAATTGGCCGATGTCACCTACGGCGTGCGCGAGCTGTTCGCGCAATCGGGCCGCTACCGCATGATCGAGACCAGCGGCACGAACGCGGAAGCCGTCAAGGCACACACGCTGCGCGACTGCGGCGGCTGCGAGGCCGGCATCGCCGCAAAGCTCGGCGCGGACCAATCGCTGATCGGCGTGGTGCGGCGGGTCAGCCGCACCGAATACACGATCGGATTTCAGGTCCGCGACTCCCGGACCGGCGCCGTCGTTTCTCAGGCCGACAGCGGGCTTCGCATGGGCGCCGACTACTCCTGGCGGCGGGGTGCCGTGCGCCTCGTCAAGGATCATCTGCTCGAGAACCAGGCTCAGCAGTAAGCCGCTGCACGGTACCCACCTTTGATGACGGCACCGACCTGGATGCAATCGTCAGAGCATGTTGCCGACGATCTTGGTCATCTCGGCTGCCGAATACGCCCGCAGCGTCTCGCTGCGAACATTGCCGAGCGCGCCGAGGCTCAGACTGAGCGACATCGCGGATGACTCATCCGGCGCCTCGATGAAGGTCACGACGTCATATCGCCCCTGGGTCCAGACGATCTCCTTCACCTTAACGCCGAATGTCTTCGCCATTTCCTTGAAAGCTTCCGCCCGTTTCGGGGACTCCTTGGCGTTGCGGATTCCCTGATCGGTGAACTTCGTCAGCACGACATAAGTTACCATGGCCGTCCTCCTTGGGTTAGGACCCGGTGCAACTTGGCATGAGGAAGTCGCGCCGAGCATGCCACAGCGGCCCACACGCGGCCACAGACTCCTTGAGGAAGGTCATGGGACGTGACCATTTTTGCCAGGCAGCTCCAACCGGGCTACGGTGGCGCCATGGCACCGACACGAATCCTGATCGTCAATCCCAACACCACCGTCACGATGACTGAGACCATCGCCGCCGCGGCGCGCGCGGTGGCATCTCCGGGCACTGAGATTGCGGCCGTCACCTCGGCGATGGGGCCTGTCTCGATCGAAGGGTATTACGACGAGGTGTTCGCGGTCCCCGGCCTGATCCAGGCGCTGTTGAGCACAAAGGACGCCGACGCCGGCATCATCGCCTGCTTCGACGACACCGGATTGGATGCGGCGCGATCGGCGGCACCATTCCCGGTGGTCGGCATTTGCGAGGCGGCGCTGGTCACTGCCGGCCAGCTCGCAAAGCGCATCGCGGTCGTCACCACGACGCCGCGCTCGGTCGTGCCGCTGCAAGAGCTGGTGCGTCGCTATGGATTTGCCGAACGGGTCTCGGTGACGGCATGCAATGTCGCGGTGCTCAATCTGGAGAGACCGGGCTCCGGTGCGAAGGAAAAGCTCTGCGCGGAGATCGAGCGTGCGCTGGAAACGGGCGCGGAGGCGATTGTGCTGGGCTGCGCGGGCATGGCCGATCTTTCGGCCGCGCTGTCGCAGAAATTTGGCGCACCCGTCATCGATGGCGTCGCCGCCGCGGTGAAGCAGGCCGAGGCGCTGGTCGGCCTGAAGCTCACGACCTCGCGCCGCGGCGCCTATGCGTTTCCAGCCGTGAAGAGCTACACGGGCCTGCTAAAGGAATTCGCACCGAAGGGCGCGTGAGCTCGTCATTGCGAGGAGCGACAGCGACGAAGCAATCCATATCTCCGCGAGCGGCGCTATGGATTGCGTCACTTCGCTCGCAATGACGGAAGGAGTGTCTACGCTGACGACGGCGCGCCGTAGATGCGGTCGCGCAGGCGGCGCATGCCGGCAAGCCAGCGGTCGCGACCGGATGCTTTCCGCTGCATGTATTCCTGCACCTGCGGGTGCGACAGGATCAGGAAGCGTTCTTCCTCCATCGCCTCGACCACGATCCGCGCGACTTCGGCCGGCTGCATCACGCCATCGACTCGCGCCGCGCTCGGGCCCGGCGTGGTCATGCCAGTCTGCACCGACTGCGGGCACAGCACGGAAACGCGGATGCCGCGGTCGCCATACTGGATGGCAAGATGCTCGGCGAGCGCGACGGCGGCATTCTTGGTCACGCCATACGGCATCGAGTTCAGCGAAGCGAGGAGACCCGCGGCGGACGCCGTGTTGAGGAGATAGCCGGAGCCGCGCGCGAGCATGCCGGGCACCAGCGCCCGCGCCGCGAACACATGGCTCATCACATGCACGCGCCAGCTCACGTCCCAGTCGGCGTCGGAGGCCGTCTCCTGTCCCTTGCGCGACAGCCCGGCATTGGAGAAGAAGACGTCGACCGGGCCATATTTGGCTTCCGCCGCCGCGACCAGCGCCTTGATGTCCTCTTCCAGCCCGACATCGGCGGTCACCGCCAGCCCATCGATGTCGCCGGCGACGCTCGCAAGCCGCTCGCGCGTGGTCTTGAGATCGGCGACGACGACACCGCGGGCGCCAGCCTCGGCATAGGCCCGCGCCACCGCTTCGCCGATACCACAAGCCGCTCCGGTGACGACGCAGACCTTGTCTTTCACTTGCACGACGGAGCACTCCGTTTTTCGGTTTGACTCTATCTTTTCGCCGCCCGGCGGCACTGGCAACCGCTTTCTGGACGACGCCTCTAGGCCCGATTCGGACGCAATCAGGCCCGCGGAACCGCCACCCGTGGCTTGACTCGGGTTTGAAATCTGATTTCATATATGCAAATAAGAAGTCATATATGAAATGAGGAAACCATGGCCCTCCTGCCCGAAGCTGCAATCGCCCACTACCGCGAGCACGGCTATTACGCGCCGATCAAGGTCATGTCGGCAGCCGAGGTCGAAGGCATCCGCAGGAAACTGGAGGCGCATGAGACCGCGCACGGCCTGCTGAAGGGATCGATGCGGCACAAGAGCCATCTGTTGTTCACCTGGCTCGATGGGCTGATCCGCCATCCGGCCATTCTCGACGCGGTCGAAAGCGTGATCGGCCCCGACATCCTCTGCTGGAGTTCCTCGTTCTTCATCAAGGAAGCCCGCGATCCCGGCTTCGTCTCCTGGCACCAGGACTCGACCTATTGGGGGCTCGACCCCGCCGATATCGTCACCGCATGGGTCGCGCTCTCCGAGAGCACCGCCGAGAACGGCGCGATGCGCGTCATTCCCGACACCCAGACGCTGGAGCAGGTCGCCCACCGCGACACCTTTGCCGCTGACAACCTGCTGACCCGCGGGCAGGAGATCGCGGTCGACGTCGATGATAGCAAGGCCGTGATGCTGCAGCTTCAGCCCGGCGAGATGTCGCTGCACCACGTCCGCCTGATCCATGGCAGCGACCCGAACCCGTCCGCGAAGCGCCGGATCGGCTTTGCCATCCGCTATCTGCCGACCCATGTGCGGCAAATTGTGGGAACGAACGACAGCGCCACGCTGGTGCGCGGTGTCGACCGCTACAGCAATTTCGCACCGGAATATGCCCCGGAGAGCGACCTGTCCGACGCCGCGATTGCCTTCCACGCCCACGTCATGGGCGACCAGCAGAAGGTCTTGATGCGGAACACGCAAGCGAGCGCCATGCGATGAGCATGCCGCCGAAGGAGAGCAAGCCCAGATGACCGACCTGATTACCGACCCCAACGATCCGCGGCGCCGCATGTTCGGCGATTACCGGTTGAAGCCGAACAGCGGGGTCAATCCACCCTATTCGCCGGCCTATCCCGTGGAGTGGGGCTGCACGTTGCGGACGGTCGAGATCATGACGCGCGTCGCGCCGGGCAAAGTGGCGAGCCTGCTCGCCGATACCCCGTTCGAGATCGCGAGCGACCGCGTCGCCTTCCGCTTCATGGTGTCGCCGGGCCATTCGCTGGCGGTGCATGCCGGGCAGATGTTCGATCTGATGATCACCGTTCCCGTGCGCTACAAGGGCCTGTTCACCGAGACGCATATCTTCATGTACTGCAGCGACCCGATGGGTATCTGCGCCGGCCGTGAAGTCTTCGGCTACACCAAGAAGGATGCGCACTACACCTTCAATGAGCAGCCGGACGGCTCGATCAACGGATCGGTCAGGCGGCGCGGCATTGCGCTGGCGGATTTTTCCTTCACGCCAGACCGGACGGCGCCGGTCATCCGCATCGTCGACGGCAGCGAACTGCCCGCCGGCGAGATCCATGTCCGCCGCCTGCCGCATCCGGAGCGCTTGGAGACGGCCTATGCCGACATCGCCTATCGCCGCACGCCGCTGAAATATTCCGCGCCGCTACCAGGCCGCGCCACAATGACGCTGCACTCAAGCGAATACGACCCGATCGCGGATCTCAAGCCGGAAATCCTGGGCGCGCATTTCATGGTGTCCGAGGTCTATGGCGGCGGTTTCGAGGTCGAAGACCGGCGACTGATCGAGCGCCTGATTCCATGAACGACAACATCGACCCGCGCGCCAAGCACGCGCGGGCACAAACATCCGTGCGAGAGCGCGGGCCACACAAGGGAGGGTTTTGGATATGATAAAGAGTTTTTGGTTGAATCGCCGCCGGCTGCTGGCCGGCCTTGGCGGTATGGCATTGGGCATCACGAGCCTCAGTGTACAAGCGCAGGAGCCCGGGCCGCTTCGGCTCGGCGTGCTCACGGATATGTCGAGCCTTTATGCCGACGTCACCGGGCCCGGATCGGTGCTGGCGGCGAAGATGGCGGTGGAGGATTTTCAGGCCGCGCCGCACAAGATGACCCGGCCGATCGAAGTCGTCAGCGGCGACCACATGAACAAGGCCGATCTCGCCGCCAACATCGCGCGCGAATGGATCGACCGCAACAATGTCGACGCCATCATCGACGCGCCGAATTCCTCGGTGGCGCTCGCGGTGCGCAACGTCGTGCAGCAGAACAACAAGACGCTCCTGGTGTCGGGCGCGTCCTCGTCCGATCTCACCGGCAAATCATGCTCGCCAAACCTCGTGCACTGGACCTACGACACCTACGCGCTGTCATCGGGCGCCGCGCGCGCGGTCGTTGGCAGCGGCGGCAAGACCTGGTTCACGCTGACCGCCGACTATGCCTTCGGGCACGCGATGGAGGCGGACGTCAAGAACGTCGTGCAGAAACTCGGCGGCAAGGTCGTCGGCGGCGTGCGCACGCCGATCAACAGCCAGGATTTCTCCTCCTTCCTGCTGCAGGCGCAGGGTTCGAAGGCGGAGGTGATCGCCCTGATCAATGCCGGCGGCGACACCATCAATTCGATCAAGCAATCGGTCGAGTTCGGCATCCCGCAGGGCGGCCAGCGCGTGGTCGCGACCGTGCTTTATCTCAGCGACGTGCATTCGCTGGGGCTGAAGACGGCGCAGGGCCTGCAGTTCACCGAATCCTTCTACTGGGATCTCAATGACGATACCCGCGCCTGGTCCAAGCGCTTCGCACCGCGCAACGGCGGCCGCTATCCGACTGCGCTGCAGGCCGGGGTCTATGCCGCTACGCTGCATTACCTCAAGGCCGTCGACGCGCTCGGAGCCTCCGGCGACGGCAAAGCGGTGGTGCAGGAGATGAAGAAGCTGCCGACCGACGATCCCCTGTTCGGCAAGGGCAGCGTTCGCGCCGATGGCCGCAAGCTGCACAACATGTATCTGTTCGAGGTCAAGAAGCCGGAAGAGTCCAAATATCCCTGGGACTATTACAAGCTGATCAAGACCATTCCGCCGAGCGAAGCGTGGCGACCGCTGGAGGAAGGCGGCTGCGACTTCCTGAAATCATGAGCGGCGAAGTAGCGCTCGTCACCGGTGGCGGTGGCGACATCGGCAGGGCAATCGCGCTCGCGCTGGCCCGGACCGTCTCGGCCGTCGCGATCGTCGATATCGATGAAGCGGCGGCCGCGGCAACAGCGCGCCTCGTTGAGGCGGCCGGCGCCAAGGCGCTGGCCATCCGCGCCGACGTCTCGAGCGCGGCGGAGACGGCGGCGTTTGTCGAAACGATCGAGCAGAAGCTTGGTCCGATCGGCATCTTCGCCAACAACGCCGGCATCGAAGGCGTGGTCGCGCCGCTGCACGAATACCCTGAGGATACGTTCGACCGGCTGTTGCAGGTCAATGTGAAGGGCGTATTCCTCGGTCTCAAATACGTGCTGGCGAAGATGAGGCCACGCGGCCGGGGCGCGATCGTCAACACCGCATCGACCTCGGCGATCCGTGGCCGTGCCGGGCTCGCCGGCTATGTGGCGTCCAAGCACGCGGTGCTCGGCCTGACCCGCACCGCGGCGCTGGAAGTGACGGGAACGAAGATCAGGGTCAACGCGATCCTACCCGGTCCGATCGAGTCGCGCATGATCCAGGAGCTCGAGGACCAGGCGCGCGAGCGCTCAGTCGCGCCACGGCGAAGCGGCGGTGCGCCATATGGAAAGCCGGAGAATGTCGCCGATGTCGTCGCGTTTCTCGCTTCCGACGCCGCCGCGCATGTCAACGGCGCAGCCTGGGTCGTCGATGCCGGCATGACGGTAGGTTAGAGAGAAGCCCGCTTCACCTCCCCTTGAAAAGGAGAGGTCGGTTTGCGCGTACAACGCGCAAACCGGGTGGGGATCGTCTCTCTCCACGAGCACTTGCGCCCGGGGCTTGACCCCCACCCCGCCCTCCCCCTTGCAGGCCCTTGCAGGGGGAGGGAGCACACCTGCATCGTGGCTGCTAAGGCACGCCGCCGATCTTCTCCGACACGATCTTCGCGGCGGCGCGCAACTCGGTGGCGATGGTGGCGGCTTCGCCGGCGGAGATGCGGCCCTCCCGCACCAGCGGCACGGTCAGCGCAGCGACCGCGCGGCCTGACGCTTCGACGATCGGGCAGCTATAGGCGAGGATACGCGTATAGCCGTCGTCGTCGGAGAAGTTGCCGCCCTCCTCCGAGATTCGATCCAGCGCCGCGAGCGCCTTCTTTCCGCTGATCCGGTCGTTCGCGGCGATGACCTCCGCGAGCTCCTGGCGCCGGCCCTCAAGCTGGAACGCCGCGAGCACCTTCGCCGACGCATATTGCTGGGTCAGCGGAAACACGGCGCCGACCTTGACCGACCAGCCCATCAGCCATTCCGGCTCGATCCGCGCGATCACCATGAACTGCTCGCCGTGCAGCACGGTGAGATGGCAGGACAACCGCACGCGGCCGGCAAGCTGCTCCATCACGGGCAGCGCGGCCTTCAATAGCCGCTCGGTCGGCGGGAATTGCGAGGCGATCCGGAACAGTTGCAGGGTCAGCGTGTATTCCCCCGTCGCCGGATCGCGCGTGACATAGCCGCGACGCTCCAGCGCCACCAGCATGCGGAAGATCTCGCCGACGGAACGGCCGACCCGCTCGGCCAACTGCTTCTGGCTGAGACCGCGCGCCTCGGCCGACAGCGCTTCCAGAAGATCCAGCCCCTTTTCAAGGGCGGGAGCGCCCGGTTGCACATTCTTTGCCTTCTTCATCCGTGAAGCCTTGGGACATGCCAGCACATCATCTCGCCGCCGCAGGCGGCAAGGGAACGAAGCCTGGATGTACCTGATCACCCGCGCGACGAAAAGTTATCTGCGCGGTTGGCCCACGTGGACAACCTCCACGGCTGTGAATTGCCTCAACGATCCGCGGTGGACGCCAACTGGATGTGCTCGGGGATTCCGGCGGCGAACGATCTATTTCGTCGGTGTCGGATAGACCAACGATTGATCGTCGATCTCCTGAGCGCGCAATTTCTCGACGCCGGCCATCGCATGCAGTTGCGCCAGCGGTGGCATGGCCGTAGCAGTCAATTCAATCGAATGCGAATGCGGCCGCCAGAACAAGGTTCCAATAACAATCACAACGGCAATAGAGATAACTGAAATCATTGAGCGGATCATAGGGCATCTCCCTCTCCACTCAAATGAGTCTGCGCTATCAGCCTAGGGTTCGAGACCCGCGCCGATTGCGGATCATCGCTGCTAAACCCTGGCGCTCGGCAAGGCGAAGGCTGTCGTTGCTGATTCCTGCACGAAATTGTCGAGAATCACCGCCGCTCCAACCGCGACGACGACGGCGAACAGGCAGGCCAAGACGAACGCGCGCATCGTGTTTCTCCTCTTCACGTCATTTTGTACCACAGTTCCGCAGCGGATGAGTCCCCGCCGCGGGCAAAAGCAGTGTTCAGGCGGAAAGTGCGAACGCCTCGGCTTCGATGTCGATGAAGGTGCGCCCGAGCGCGCCAACCGATGCATAGAAGTCAGCCGACTTTGCCCGTTCCAGGTCGTGGAAGAAGCGCCTGATCCAGGGCGAAAGATGCCGCTCGAAGAAGTCGCGGTCGGCGCCGTCGGGCGCGGCGATGCTGCCGCCAGCCAAACCCGCCATGATCTCGCAGAGGAATCCGGCGTGATCCTCCGGATCGGTCCACTCCGGTGTCTTTTCGATGCCGAGACCATCAAGCGTTTCCCGCACCCGGACGAGCGGCCGCCCATATAACGTCTCGGCGAGATAATGCGACGCATAGGGCAGCAGCGCGCCCTCCCCCAGCCCGGCAAACAGCGCAAAGAACTCGCGCGACGCGCCCTCTTGATCGGTCCGCCGCGCCGCTTCGGCCAGCGCGATATGCACTATTCCGATCGGGCTGGCATCGCCACGCAGGGCGGCGAGACGGGAAAGAAGTTCGGCGTCCGGGCTGCGCGTCAGCAGGGTCGCCAGTAGCGCATATTCCTGCGCCCGGGCGCGGTCGATCTCATCGACGACGCGCCCGGCAGCGCCCTTTGGAATTGAGTCCGTCATGGTTCGATCCAAAAAGACATGCCGTTTTGTCGATCGCTAGCGCGGCAATGCGCTGCCATGACGCCGCTTTCGGGGAGAATCCTGTGCTTCCTCGGCAGGCGCTTGCTCGCCCTGCGCGCCCGGATCCGGCGTTTCATTCGATTGTGCACCGGCATCAGCCAGCGACGGCTCGTCGGTCGCGAGCGGCGGATCGGGAGCGGGCTCGCCGGAATCGGCCGTGCCGGGACCAACCGGACCGGCCGGCGACGTCATGTCCGCAAGAGCGTCGGGAATCTGCTGCAGCCGCCTTGAGACCTGCGCGAGAAGGTCGGCGGCGTTTTCCGCCGGATCGAGCGGACCGAACCCCGGAATTG
>NZ_JAQMIL010000085.1:0-43385 GCF_029990105.1 Bradyrhizobium sp. Arg237L
CCGGAGGGAATGCATGGATCATGTCGTAGTCTTTGGCGAACGCCATCTGCGCCATGTCCTGCTGTCGTACAAGGATTACTACAACGCCACGCGCACTCATTTGTCATTGAACAAAGATGCCCCGGTTCCTCGCGGCGTTGAGTGGGCCGGCAATATCGTCTGCCGCCCGATCCTGGGCGGACTGCACCATCAATATGGCCGGCTGTGATTTACGGTAGGCACAGGTGCCGCACGAAAATGCCTTCGTCCACCTGCCCGATTACCTGTCCTATATCGCGGCCGCCGCGCTGCCTTGCGCGGCCGGTGCGGCTTGGTCGTCGCTCAACTTGATCATGCCCCTCCAGCCGGATCAGACGGTGCTGGCCCAGCGCACCGGAGACGTCGCGCTGTTCGCGCTTCAGTTTTGCGCGGATGTTCGGCGCTCGCGTGCTGGCGATCACGTCGTCGGACGAAAAGGCGGGGAAGCTCAGGGCATTGGGCGCGGAATCGGTCGTGAACTACAACACGTTCCCGGACTGGGACCGCGAGATCCTCGCCCTCACGGATGGCAAGGGCGTCGATAAGGTCATCGATGTCGCCGGCGGCAAGACCATTGCCAAATCCGCGGCCTCGACCAAAATCCGTGGCGAGATCGCCCCGGTTGGTGCCGTCGGCGGCATCGGCGGTGGCCTTTCGCCGGCCGACCTGCTTTACCGATCGCTCATCCTCGCCACCTCGGCCATCGTCCCCCGGACCAATTTCGAAGCCATGCTCAAGGCGATGGCGATGCAGGAAATGCTGCCGGTGATCGATCGGGTCTATCCCTTTGCGGACTATCGGGAGGCCTATCGGCGGATCGAGAGCGGAAATCACGTTGGCAAGGTTGTCATCGACATCGCGAACTGCTAGGCGGCCGACCGCCGGCGAGACAGGACCAGCGGTATCGCTGCGCAGTAGCTAATCCTCTGGAGTGCGAAGCGCGTGGAGAGAAACTTCGACATCGCGTAGTAGCGCCAGCAATTGTTCAACAGTGGATTCGCCAATCGCGGCCTTGAGAATTTGGCTTTTGCGATTGATTGATGCGGTGACGATGGTGACATAGGCCGCGCCCTTCGCCGTCAGCGCGACGCCACTCAGGCGACGGTTGCTCGTCGAGCGCACGAGGCGTATCAGACCTTCCTGCTTGAGGTCCTTCAGAATGCGCAGCAAGCTCGGCATCAACAATGCCGAACGGTCAGCGAGTGTCGTTTTGTCCATCGGCTCTGCTTCGTTCAGCGATCGCAGCACTCGCCATTGCTGCTCGGTGGTGCCATGGCTGCGCAGCACCGGCCGCATGTGAAACATCACCGCTTCGCGTGCGCGCAGCAGACCGACGGGGAGGCCGCGCTCGAACGGGATCGATGCCATGTCGCCGTCACACCCGACGTGGCGTTCGGTTGTGTCTGTTCTGGTCTGTCGTCGCGCAGAGGTCGTCACGTGTGCCCCTCAATTCAAATCGCTCCAAGCTCCTTATGCCAAGGTGAGCTTGACGGCTCAACTTAATATGTTAAGTTGAAATCACAATAGCGGCCTGAATTGGCTGGCTCGTCGATGTATGAGCACGGGAGGAGCCGGCTTCTTGTCACTGGAGCAACGCGCAGAGATTGCAGACGGCCATCGCGAAGGCGATGCGTCGAAGCCGGCGCCGTGGAAAGCATTTTTCGCCAACCCGCCTGTCCGCGAGACCGCGGCGACGATCGCGGTCGTCGTGCTGCTCATCGTCGCGATGGATGTGGCGAGCTGGTACGTGCCCGACTACATCATGCCGTCGCCGATGGCGGTGCTGCAGGCGATCCTGCGCTTGGCCGACACCGACTTCAGCCACGTCTTCATCACACTGGCGCGGCTCGGCGCGGCGCTTGCATTCTCGCTGATCGTAGGCGTGCTGCTCGGCCTGGTGATGGGGATCTCGCCGCTGCTGCGGCCGTTCATTCGCGCGTTCGTCATCATCGACACCGGCATTCCCGCGCTGTCGTGGATTCTGCTCGCGGTATTCTGGTTCAAGAATCCGGAGACCCGGATCTTCTTCATCCTCATCATGATTCTGGTGCCGTTCTACACGCTCAGCATCTATGACGGCATTCGCGCTCTGCCGAAGGACTGGATCGATATGATCGAGAGCTTCCGGCCGTCCCAGGCTCAGACGCTGCGTTTTCTGATCGTGCCGCATATCGTTCCGTATATCCTGATGACCACGAAATCGGTGATCGGCTACGCCACGCGCATGGTGATTTTCGCCGAGCTGGTGGCGTCTGCGGTCGGCGTCGGCTCGCGCATGGGACTCGCGCAATCGACCTTTCATATCGATGAAGTGCTGGCCTGGACCTTCTTCCTGATCATTCTCAACATCGCGCTGCAGCTTCTGGTCACCGGTGTCGAGAAGCTGGCGCTGTCCTGGCGTCCAAAAGCGGAGGTCCGATGAGCATGCCTGCCCTCAACGAAGCGCCGCAGATCGATGCGGGGCAGGTGATCTCGTTGTGCGGTGTGCGCAAGCAGTTCGGCGGCTATCGCGTCATCGAAAATCTCAGCTTCGATGTCCGCGATGGCGAGGTCGTTACGCTGCTCGGCCGCACCGGCGCCGGCAAGACCACCGTGCTCAACCTGATCATGGGCACCACGCAGCCCGACGGCGGCAGCGTCTCGGTGGCGGGCTTCGATCCATTCAGGCAGTTCAAGGCGCTGAAGGGCAGGCTTGCAGTGAGCTTTCAGACCGATCGCCTGCTGCCGTGGCGCACGGCCGCGCAGAACGTCGAGCTCGGCCTGCTGATCCTGGGCGAGGATCGCAAGAGCGCGCGGGCGAAAGCCGCACAATGGCTGGCACGTGTCAATCTTGGAGGCGCCGAAGACAAGTACCCGCACGAGCTCTCCGGCGGCATGCGGCAGCGCGTCTCGCTGGCGCGAGCACTGGCGGTCGATCCGAAACTAATCCTGCTTGATGAATCCTTCAGCCAGCTCGATCACATCACCTCGCAGAGCCTGCGCAAGGATTTCTGCAACGTGGCGCGCGATTTCGGCAAGACCTGCTTGGTGGTCACGCATCGTATCGACGACGCGCTGGAAATGGCCGACCGCGTCATCGTGCTGGGGCCGGGCGCGCGCATCATGCTTGAACTGCCGATGGCATTGGCGCGCAAGGATGAAAGAATACGCGACGACTACAGATCGCAGATCGAGACGGCCCTGGGAGGACATCAAGATGGCAAAGACCACTGATCGGAATTCGTTGCCGAGCCGCCGCGCGCTCATGGGCGCCGCGTTGTCGGCTGGGGCCTGGGCCGCGCTGAGCCCGAGCGTGCTGCGCGCGCAGGACCTGCCGACGATCCGCTGCGCCACCGCGACCCCGGGATTTACGACGGTGTTCTACGACGTGATCCGCGACCGCAAGCTCGACGAAAAGAACGGCTTCAAGCTCGACGATCCGGTGCTGAACGCGTCGATCGGCACGCTGTTCAACGATTTCGTCGCCGGCTCGTCCGACGTCATCGTCGCAAGTTGGGATCCGGTTTTGACGCGTTATCAGGCCGGCGTGCCGTGCCAGTTGCTTTGCACGCTGATGACCGCCGACATGATCGGTATCGTCGCGACCAAGGCGGGGCCACAGTCGATCGCCGCGCTCAAAGGCAAAATCATCGCGGCGCCGCAGCAGTCCGGCGTCTACCGCATGACGCGCGCGATCATCAAGGAACTGACCGGCGAGGATATCGAGACGGTGGCGCAGGTGCAGAACGCGGACAATCCGGCGCAGGGCGTCACGCTGGTGATCGCCGATCGCGCCGATGCCGCCGTGGCATGGGAGCCGATGATTTCCTCGGGCATGCAGAAGCGCAAGGACATCGACGTCATCTTTAGCGCTGGCAAATCGTTCCGCGAGAAAATCGGAGCTGATTTGCCGTATTTCTGCGTCAACGTGCGCAAGGAGATGGTCGCGGCCGGCATGGCGCCAAAGCTCAATGCGGCGTTTGCCGAATGCGTGAAGATCGCCGATACGGAATTCGATGCGATCGCTGTGAAATATGCCGCGCGCACCAAGATCGATGTCGACACGCTGAAAATCGCGCGGGAGTCCGGCCGGTTCAAGCTGCAATATGGCGCAGCAAACGATCCGAAGGTACAGGCTACGCTCACGACGGCGTCGGAGATGCTGGCGCGTCAGGGGGTGCTACCGCGCAAGGCCGATCCGGGCTTTTTCGCCGCCTGAGCAGGACAAGTTGCGTTGAGTCGAGGGAGACGGACAGGTGTCGATATCGCGACGGACATTTGCGCAGGGCCTGATCGGAAGCGTCGCAATGGCGGCATCTCCGGCCTGGGCCGAGGACATGCCGCGCCTGAGCTGGGCGACGTTCACGCCGGGCTTCGTGCCGGCCTTCATGGACTATACGCTGGCCAAGGGGTTCGACCGCGCCAGTGGCGTGGTGCTCGACCCGCCGAAGCCGTACTCGTCGCTGACGAGCTATTACGGTGACTTCGTCGCCGGCGCCTTCGACATGTGCTTCGGGAGCTGGGATACGTTTGCGGTGCGCGCCTTTGCGGGCGTGCCGATGCGCTATCTGTGCGGCATCAATCCCGGCAGCCTGTTGAACATCGTCACTATGTCGGACCAGATCAAGTCGCTGACCGACCTGCGCGGCAAGACGCTGGCGGCTCCGACCTCGTCGGGCACGTTCCGCCTGATGAAGTCGCTGCTGCACAGTTTCCAGGGCTTCGATATCGAGAAAGAGTGCACCATCCAGACCGTCGATCATCCGCTCGGCGGCGTCACGCTGGTGCTGGCCGATCGCGCCGAGGCGGCGCTGACCTGGGAGCCGAGCGTCACCATCGGCGCGCTGAAGAACACGAAGCTCCGCGTGCTGCTCAACATGGGCGGGGTCTACCAGACACACGAGAAGGCCGAGATGCCGTTCCTCGGCCTCGCCATCCGTCAGCAGGCGCTCGACAAATATCCGGGCATTGCCGACCGTCTCTACAAGACCTTCGCGGCAGGATGCGAAGCGATGAATGCGGAGCCGCAGGCGGCCTATAGCGCTTCGGAAAAGACCACGGGCCTGCCGACATCGACACTGGTCACTGCCACGCAATCCGGCCGGCTGAAATATGTGTTCGCGTCGATGGACGATCCGAAGTCACGCCAGGCGGTGATCCGCAGCAGCGAAATTCTCGCGGCCGAAAAGGATTTGCCGAAGCCGGTGACGGACACGTTCTTCGTCTGAACACAGCAGCTTAAAAAACTCTCAGGAAGCATCGATCAACAGGTATCGCATGACACAGCCAACCGATTCTCCCGACAGCGTCGCAGCGCCCGTCATCTTGCAGGCACGCGAGATCCCGGTGGCCTATGAGGCTGATGTCGTAGTGGTCGGCGGCGGGCCGGGCGGTTTTGCAGCGGCACTGCAGGCGGCGCGGATGGGTGCACGCACCATCATGATCGAGCGCTTCGACATGCCGGGTGGCGTCCACACCTCGGGCCTGCAGGGATCCGCAGATATCGGCGTCGGCGGCATCCACACCGAACTGATGCAGCGCTTCGCGGAGGAGGGTTACATCTACACGGCGACCGGGAGCACGCATCCGGGCTGGGCCGGCAATCCGCTGTCGCATTACGAGAGGAAGAAGGAGCCGGGCAGCGAATTCACGCGGATGTCGTTCAATCCCGAAGGCGCCGGCTGCGTGATGGCCGATATGCTGCAGGAGGCCGGCGTCATCGCGCTCTACGGCACCAGCTTCATCGACGCGATCGTCGAGCGGCGCTCCGGCAACGACACGATCACCGCCATCGTGGTCGAGAATGCCAGCGGATTGCAGGCGATCGCCGGTAAGATTTTCATCGAAGCATCGGGAACCAGCGAATTGGTGGCGCGGGCCGGCGCGCCGTTCGTTCGCGGCGGCGGCGGCCAGCCGGAGACGGCCGTTTGGGACGGCGTTAATCGCCCGATCCCCGGGGGGCTGCTATGGACCATGGGCGGCATCGATTTGGGCAAGCTGGTGGCTTATCAACAATCCGCCAAGGATCCGCTGCTGGCCAAGGCGATGGCAGAGGCGACCGCGGCGGGCGATCTGCCCGAGGGCGTCTACCGCCCCCGGATGGCCGGTGAGAATGTCTACGGCGAGCACTATATCGGCCACCCCACGCTGGACATGAGCCCGATCTCAGCCGACGGCACCTATGTGCTGTGGCAGAACGTGCCCTATGAGTGGGCGCTGCACATGGACGACAATGTCGCCGACCATGCGGCGGCCAAGCGCGCGCTGCGCGGCTTCATTAATGCGGAGGCGAAGTTCCTGCGCAGATACGTGCCGGGCTTCGAGAGCGCCAGCCTCGCCAACGTCGGGCGCTTCGTCGGCGTTCGCGACGGCCGCCATCCGATCGGCGAATATGTAGTCAACATCGATGACGTGCGCGCCGGCCGCACGTTCCGCGACGCGGTCACCAAGCCGATGACCAAGACATTCTTCTGGGAAGGCTTCGTAAAGCACACCTTCGAGGTGCCGTTCCGCTGCTTCCTGCCGAAGAAGATCGATAATATCATCCTGACCGGCGCGTCGCTGTCGTTCGATTACAAGACGCTCTTCATGGTGATGCGAAACTTCCCCTGGTGCACGCAGACCGGCGAGATCGCCGGCTTCGCCGCAGCGCGCTGCATAGAAAAGAGAATTAAACCGAAAGAACTGGAGTGGACGGCTCCTTATTTTTAGACATTCGCTCTCATCTGGCTGTGGTGCTGTCCGAGCGATCGGGTCGATGATTTTCGCGTGACTTTGTCAGCTGTAAAAATCGCTCAATCAACAAGCTCCCCTGCGATTTCCTAAGGAAATCGGTCCTGCATTCTTCGGAATGGTATGTGATGGAAATAGGCAAGTCAGATCGCTGCGGTTCCTTTGCCCGTAATCCGTTCACCTAGCCTGAACCTCGACATCGGGAGGTCGAGTATCGATGCTTTCGTCGCCATCGCGCTGATTGTCGGAGGAATAGCGAGCATACAGCTTCCCTTATATCCCTACGCAATCAGCGGCGCACTGCGCCGCTCTTGTTCTGTCGAGCGAGCTCGAGGAACCTGGCTTTGATCTGCGCGAACAAGCCGGACGGAATAAAGCCATAACCGAACACACCCGGCTTTCCAGGAACCGGTGAAAGACCGGCGTTCGGCCATTCATCGATGTTGTGCTCGGATACGATGACCCAGCTCCGCGCATCGTCGAGACCAATTGCCTGTTTGACCTTCGCTGGAATCTCAATCCCGATCGTATTGCCATCGGGCGGCGTATGGGTGATTGGCAACAGGACCACAAAACGTGGCCTTGTCTGGCTGTCGCTCGCGGCGACGAGGCAGGCCGGACGGTCCTTTCCCTGATCACGTCCCGCTGCCGCTTCATGGGTCCAAAGGTAATCATAGCGGACGACGAAGCCCGTGTTTGTACCGAAAACCTAAACCCTGAGGTAGTGGTGATGAAGTCCGCCCAGGATGGCGCGTGACCTGACCACTCCGTTTCGCTCAACCGGGCGAGAAACGGGCGCATCCTTATCCAAGGCCAAGTGCGTCCGCATCGCATTATAGTAGCGCGCGTATGATTTCAGGACCCGACGCAAATGCACCTCGCCCAGGACAATGATGTGGCCCAAACACTCGCGGCGGATCGATCCGATCAACCGTTCGGCAAGGCCATTCTGCCACGGCGAAGCCGGTGCAACAGGCTTGTCGCGGATGCCCATGGCGCGCAATCGGCGCGTAACGAGGCTGCCATAGATGCGATCGCGATCGCGAATGAGGTATTTTGGGGCCTCATCCCAGGGAAAGGCCTCCGTGATCTGACGTGCAACCCATTCCGCCGTCGGATTTCTTGTGATGTTGATCAAGACCAAGTCTCTGCGGTCCAGTCGGATGATGACGCATGCATAGAGCAGGTCGAAACCGATGGTGGGAACAACTAACAAATCCATGGAGGCAATGTCCGGCGTGTGGTTACGCAGGAAGGTCCGCCATCCCTGGCTTGGTGGGCCTCGCCGCCTAACCATGTACTTGGCGACACTCGACTGCGCCGGCTCAAACCCGAGCTTGAGCAGTTCGCCATGGATGCGTGGCGCGCCCCAAAGCGGATTCTCCATGCTCATGTGCCGGATCAGCGCGCGCAGTTCGGCGTCGATCTGCGGCCGCCCTCCCGTGGGTACGACTTCCAACGCCAGTAGCGGCGAAAGCCGGCCCGATGCCAACGCACGAGCGTCTCGGGCCGGATGATGGTGAGGACCTGCAAGATCGATGGAAACCAGCGATACAGCTGAATGAAGAACCAGCGATCATCGTTCGTGAGCCGGACGCGACCATGCAGCTTACGCCTTAAGACAATCAATTGATGTCGGAGCGCCGCGTTCTCCGCTTCAAGCCGCAACTTCGACTTGAATGGCGAAGCCAAGACCGCCAGAACAAAACAGAGTAGCCCGATCATTCTTCCAGCTTAGGCGATTCCGTCACCTCATCAACTCGGATAAGGTTTTCGGTACACACAGGAGCGACGTTCTCCCCCACAACTGCTACACTGGTGAGCGGTGCAAGAAACGCTGTTCTTGTCGACACGCTGATCGCTGCTCGCGATGTTGACGCACTAATCGATGGCATCGAGCGAAATGGCCGGGCGTTGACGCACATCGTCATCACGCACGGACATCCCGACCACTACTTCGGCATCGATCGCCTTCTCGCCCGTTTCCCAGGAGCGCAAGCCGTTGCAGCTCCGGGGTAGTGGATTACATCCGCACGAACTACGCATCCGAGCTTTGCATGTTCGAATCTATGATGGATGTTGAAATCGCCATACCAAGATCCTTTCCCGAGCCGCTCGCTTCGGATGCAATCGACCTCGAAGGCGAGGAACTTCGAATTGTCCATGTCGGTCAAGGTGATATTGCACCCAGCACCGTAGTCTGGATCCCGACCCTCGCAACAGTCGTAGCTGGCGACGTCGTCTACAATTCAAATCATCTTATGCTGGCGTTGGGTGGTCCTGAAGAATGGAACCGATGAATCGATAGTGTGGATATTATCAGAGCCCTTGACCCAAAGACGGTGATCGCTGGCCGTAAAAAATGGAGCCGGAGTGACGATGCGAAAGCCGTCCTCGATGGAACGCAAGCCTACATAAGAGACTTCGCTCGTGCCGTCGCCGCTTCGACCGGCCCCGGAGACGTCGTTTCCGAGATGCAGGACCAATATCCAAACTATGTTAGCGATGCGATGCTCGTCATGTCCGCGAACGCGGCTTTCGGACCTCGGGGCGACTAGGAAGAGCTCTGCAAGGCGGCACAGAAATCAAGGTCGGTGATCCGCGCATTTTGACATCCTCGGCCAACTTGCCCGTGTTGGCAGTTCCTTGACGGTTGGAATGTCCTTGATCAGACCGACCGCCATGCCGCAACTCCAGCCGCCAGCATCCATGTCGCCTATCCTTCATGACCTTCGGATAGACGCTCGCGACTTCCGGGGCGATGTCGGAGAAGGTGATGGCGGCTCCCAGATCGCGCTCCTTCAGCAGCAATCGCTCCACGCCCGCGTTCTTGAGCACGCGTTCGGTATTTCGCAACGAACGCATGATCAGGCGAGTATCCAGTTCCGTCGCAGCCAGGATCGCTTACTTCACGCGGGCGTGCACGGGCGCCTCCTTGGTGGCGATGAATCGTGTACCCATGTTGATGCCGTACATATCATCCACAATGGGCTGACGACTACAATGCAGAACATCAAGTCCCTGCGCTCGCCGTTCGAGGGACGCCGCGCCGGGCCGTCCAGAATTGCTACTCAATCCTTGGATAAGACACTCAAGGCAAATTTGATCATGCCCTATTCACGACTGAATGAGGCGCCGACGCGAAGGGTCATCGCAGACTGCAGCGTAAGAACGTACCGCGACGCTACTTCGCTCGGAGTGCGCAACGATGCGAACGAGAAACTGTTTTATTGCCGCAACCACGGCGTGACGACGATCGCCCGAAGCCTCTCTTAAAATCGGGGTTCTCTGGTCACCATGTGTGGGCCGGTGTTGACGTCAATCACAGTGGGCACCGAGCTGTCGATCGCACCATCCCAGCCGCCACCAAGGGCTTTCGCCAGCGCAATGTAAGACGTCGCTATCGCGACCCGGCTAACAATAAGACCGTCTTCGGCCGTGTAGAACGAGCGCTCCGCATCAAGCGATTCCAGAAAGCTCGTTGAGCCGGACGCATAAAGCGCGCGGGACAGCCGTGCGGCCTCGCCGTAGCGGCGTGACGCTTCGCTCAGGCGCCGGATCTTGATGCGCTCCTGCGCCAGTGCCACCAGCGCGTTCTCGACGTCTTCCAGCGCGGTCAGCACCGAAGCGCGCCAGGCGAGATAATACTGATCGCGCTGGGCCTCCGCGAGGTCCACTGCCGCGCGCAGTCTGCCGCCGTTGAAGATCGGCACGCTGACGCTCGGGCCGACCGACCAGCCGATCGAAGAGCCCTTGCCGATATCTCCGACATTCAGTCCGGTGGTCGAAACCGAGCCCGTGAGGCTGACCCTGGGATACAGCGCGGCTTCGGCTTGGCCGATTTTTGCGGTGGATTGCGCGTACCGGCGTTCCGCCGAGCGCACATCCGGTCGCTGCACCAGCACATCCGCCGGGATGCCCGTCGGTAGTGGCAGCCGCGGCGCCGGAATCCGCACGACGGACCGAAGCGTCTGCGCCAGCGCCGTCGGCTCGCGTCCCAGCAACACGCCGATGCGATGCACCGCTTCCGCGTAGCTGACCTCGTAGGTCGGTATGAAAGATTCCGTACTCGCAGCCAAACCCGCCGCTTTGGCGGCATCAACGGCGGAAGCCGAACCAGCTTCGAATTTCTGCTGGGTCAGCAGGGCGGTCTGTCGTTGCGATAGAGCGGCACGGCGCGCCAGCGCGATGCGAGCCTGGTAGCCGCGCATCTCGACGTAATATGCCGTCACATCACCGACCAAGGTCACCAGAGTCGAGCGCATATCGTCTTCGGCCGCGTCCACGCCATAGGTGGCGGCCTCGACGGCGCGGCGGTTGGCGCCAAACAGATCCAGCTCCCAGCTGGCATCGAAGCCGGCCTGAAATTGATTGTAGGTAAATGGAGCATTGGCACTACCGCTCGAGCTCGCCGCCGAGCGATTGGAGGTGGCCAACCCGAAGCCATCGACCAGCGGCAGCAGCCCGCCGATCGCCTGCCGCCGCGTTGCCCGCGCCTCGCGAATGCGCGCCTTGGCGCTTGCGACGTCGAGATTGTTCTGCACTGCCTCTTCGATTAGCGCATCGAGGATCGGGTCGCCCAGTCGATTCCACCAGCGCGACAACGTGACCCGCTTCGGCGATGCGGCCTTGGCGTTGCCCCACTTCGCTGGAAGCGAGAGGAGTGTACGGTCGTAGTCCGGGCCGACGGCGCAGGCGGACAGCGTCGAGCCGACCAACAGCAGCGCACCAAACCGCGACATCGCCGAGCGGCGAACGGAGGGGCGCGATGAGAAGCGTTTGATCATGGCGAGACAGGAGGTGATGCCGGCTTGACCTCGCCAGTTGGTTTATCTGCAGATTGTTTTCTCCTGAACAGGCGGCTGACCGCAACGAACAGCAGCGGTACGAAGAAAATTCCGAGCAGGGTTGCCGCGATCGTGCCGCCCATCACACCGATGCCGATCGAGTTCTGCGCGCCGGAGCCGGCGCCCGAGGCGATCGCCAGCGGCGTAACGCCGAGGATGAAGGCGAACGACGTCATCACGATCGGCCGCAGCCGCTGGCGGGCGGCTTCCAGAGTGGCTTCGATAAGGCCGGTGCCGGAAGCTTCCCGTTCGATTGCGAATTCGACGATCAGAATGGCGTTCTTCGCGGTTAGGCCGATCGTCGTCAGCAGACCCACCTTGAAGTAAACATCGTTGGTCTGGCCGAACAGATACGCCGCCAGCAACGCGCCGAAGATTCCGATCGGCACCGCGAGCAGTACTACCAGCGGGATCGACCAGCTTTCATATAGCGCCGCAAGGCAGAGAAACACGACCACCATCGATATCGAATAAAGCGACGCCGCCTGGTTGCTGGAGAGCCGCTCCTGCGCGGACAATCCTGTCCATTCGTGCCTGTAGCCAGCCGGCAGCTTCGCTACCAGATTGTCGATCTCGTCCATGCCGGCGCCCGAGCTGACGCCGGCTGCGGAATCGCCCTGGATCTCCACGGCGGACGAGCCGTTGTAGCGTTCCAGCCGTGGCGAGCCGAAGGTCCAGTGACCGCTGGCGAATGCGGAGAACGGCACCATCCCGCCCGCCGAATTGCGTACGAACCAGCGAGCGACATCGTCCGGCTGCATCCGGAAATTCGTGTCCGATTGCAGGTAGACCTTTTTGACGCGGCCGCGGTCAATAAAGTCATTGACGTAGTCGCTGCCCCAGGCCGTCGACAATGCGGTGTTGATATCCGACAGCGTGAGGCCCAGCGCGCTGGCCTTCTCCTGATCGATGTCCACGGAATATTGCGGCTCGTCTTCCTGGCCGTTCGGACGGGTGTTGGCGACGAACCTGCTTTGGGCGGCCGCTACGAGGAGCTGGTTGCGCGTCGCGATCAGGGCGTCGTGGCCGGCGCCGTTGATGTCCTGCAAGTAGAAATTGAAGCCGTTCGAATTGCCCATGCCCTGGATAGCCGGGGGAGCAAGCGCGAAGACGCGACCGTCCTTGATCTTGGAGAAGTACGCTATGGCGCGGGCCGCCACCGCTCGCGCGTTCAATGTCGCGGCCTTGCGCTCGCCGAATGGCCTCAGCCGGATGAAGGCGATGCCGACATTCTGCCCAGCGCCGCCGAAGCCGAAGCCGGCAGCGGCGAACACGCCCTGCACGGCATCCTTTTCCTCGGTGAGGTAAAAGTCCGTCACCTGCTTCAGCACCCGCAGGGTACGATCTTGCGTCGCGCCCACGGGAAGCTGCACAGTGGTGATCAGGATACCCTGGTCTTCCCGCGGCAGGAATGAGCTCGGCAGGCGCGCGAACATCACGCCGCTGACGATCGTTATCGTCAGGAAGACAAGGAGAAAACGGGGCGACCTCCCGATCACGCCTTGCGCACTGTTCCGGTAAGCATGCGAGCCGCGATTGAAGGTGCGATTGAACCAGTTGAAGAAGCCCGTTCGCGCGGTGTGATCCTCCGGTGACTTCAGCAGCGTCGCGCATAGCGCCGGCGTAAAGATGATGGCCACGATAACTGACAGAATCATCGCGGAGACGATGGTCACTGAAAACTGGCGGTAGATGACGCCGACCGCGCCGCCGATGAAGGCCATCGGCACGAATACGGCGGACAGCACGATGCCGATGCCGATTAGGGCGCCGGTGATCTCGTCCATCGACTTGCGGGTGGCGTCTTTGGGCGAAAGCTTCTGCTCCCCCATCACGCGTTCGACGTTTTCGACGACGACGATAGCGTCATCGACCAGCAGTCCGATCGCCAGCACCATGGCGAACATGGTCAGCGTGTTGATCGAATAACCGAAGAGCGCGAGCACGCCGAACGTGCCGAGCAGCACAACCGGCACCGCCAGCATCGGAATGATGGTAGCCCGGATGTTCTGCAGGAACACGAACATCACGATGAAGACCAGCACGATCGCCTCGATCAGCGTCTTGACCACGTCCTCGATCGACAGCTTCACGAACGGCGTGGTGTCGTAAGGATAGACCACCTCGACGCCCTGCGGGAACGTGCTCGAGAGACGGGCAATGGTGGCCTGCACCGCCTGCGCGGTGCTGATTGCGTTGGCACCGGCGGCGAGCGTGATCCCAAGGCCGGCGGCGTTCATGCCGTTATAGGTGGCGCTGATGGTGTAGTTCTCCGCGCCTAACTCGACGGTGGCGACGTCGTTGAGCCGAACCAGCGAGCCGCTGGTTTCGCTTTTAAGGATAATGTTGCGGAACTGTTCGGGCGATTGAAGCCGGCTGCGCGCGGTGATGCTGGCATTGAGCTGCTGGCCCGGACGCGCTGGAAGGCTGCCGAGTTGACCCGCGGACACTTGCGTGTTCTGCGCCTCGATGGCGGCGGCGATGTCGCTCGGCATCAAGGCGTACTTCGCGAGCTTGTCGGGATCCATCCAGATACGCATTGCATAGCCAGCGCCGAACAGTTGCGTCTCGCCAACGCCATCGATGCGTTTCAACGTGTCGTTCAATGTGCTGCTGACGTAGTCGGCCAGGTCAATCGTCGAAAGCTTGCGGTCCGATGAGACGAAGCCGATCACCATTAAAAAGCCGGTGGCAGATTTGGTGACCGAAAGGCCTGTACTCTGGACGATCTGCGGCAGCAGCGCCGTGACAAGCTGCAGCTTGTTCTGCACCTGAACCTGCGCGGTGTCGGCATTGGCGCCGCTTTTGAAGGTGATGACAATTGTGGCGGAGCCAGTCGAGGTCGACGTCGATGTCATGTAATCGAGGTTGTCGATGCCCGTCATACCCTGCTCAATGACCTTGGTCACCGAGTTCTCGACGGTCTGGGCATTGGCTCCCGCGTAGTTCGCGCTGATCTTGATCGTCGTCGGGGCAATCTGCGGATATTGAGCGATCGAGAGTCCTTGCAGCGCCAGTAGCCCACCGAGCATCATTGTGATCGCGATCACCCAGGCGAAGATCGGGCGATCGATGAAATAGCGCGACATAGATCAATCCTTCGCCACTGCAGGCGACGGATCACCCTGTCCAACACGTGTTGCAGCAGAAAGCGACATCTCGCTCTGCTTGATGCCTTTCACTTCGCCGGTATTATTGTCGATCGTCACCTCGACCGCTTTGACGTCCGCGCCGGGTTTCACAAGCTGGATGCCCTCGACGATGATACGGTCGCCATCCTTGATTCCGGTTGCCAGCCAGTTGTTGCCGACGTTCTTGCTCACGGTCAGCACACGCTGTTCGACCTTGCCTTCGTCGGTGACGAACATGCCGGTCGCCTCGCCCTTGCTGTTTCGCGTCACGCCTCGCTGCGGAACCGCAAAGCTGTTCTCGGCAATGCCTTGCTCAATGATCGCGCGGACATAGGTGCCCGGCAGCAGCAGCCGATCTGGATTCGGAAACACCGCTCTAAGGGCAAACGTGCCGGTGGTCTCGCTGACATTGGACTCGACGAATTCCAGTTTGCCGTCGTGATTGTAGATCGTGCCGTTTTCCAGCTTCAGCTTCACGCTGACGTCGGCGCCGGCGAACTTGATGCGTCCCTCACGAACGGCTTGACGCCAGTTCAGAAGGTTGGTGCTGGACTCCGTCACGTCCACGTAGATGGGATCGAGCTTGCGGATGGTCGTCAACGCGGTGGTCTGGCTCCCAGTCACCAGCGCACCGGGTGTCAGCAAAGACTTGTCGATGCGCCCGCCGATCGGGGCCGTGATGCTTGTGTAAGCGAGATTGAGGCGGGCGGTGTCGACGGCGGCCTTACTCGAGGCTACGTCCGCGATTGCCTGTGCCAGGGTTGCGACGGCGTCATCGAGGTCCTGCTTGCTGACGGCGTTTTGCTTGATCAGCGTCCTGTAACGCTCTACCTTCGCTTCGGCGTTTGGGATAGCGGCCTCCGCCTTCTGCCTCGCGGCGACGGCGCTGTCAAAAGCAGCTTGATAGCCGGCGGCATCGATCTGATACAGCGTGTCGCCGGCGGCGACTTCGCCACCTTCCTTGAACATCCGAATCTTAATGATGCCGTTGACCTGCGGACGCACTTCAGAGGTAAGCGATGCCGTCGTCCGGCCGGGCAGTTCCGCAGTGATCGCGATCGATTGCGGATGCAGCGTGACCACGCTGACTTCGGCTTTCGGCCGCGAACCGGCCTTTTTCGACGCAATGTCTGACTGGTTACCGCATCCGGAAACGAGCAAGAACAGGACGCACGCCGCGCTGCCTGTCCCCCTCGCTTCGCGAAGCGCTTTTCGGGCACTAACGATTAACATTCGACAATCCTGGCCAAGACAGCCTTCAGCATCGGCGACTTCTCGGCCGTTGTAGAGCGCAGATCGATCGTTGGTGGCACGCCGACGGCGACCGGTTGGCTACCGTTGCCAATGGCGGGCCCGCGTTCAACAAGCGGAAAGAGGATTCGTTTTTGGTATTGAATGCAGCATCTAGATCCCTCGCAATTAGCGACGGGGCAAATGCACGTGGCCTTGTTTGGCTTCGGCGACGAGAGCTGCCTGTTTGCGCGCTTGCGCGTCCCGCGATGCTACATAATAGTCACCCGAAGACCCCTCAAGCGCTTTGGTCTTTTCGAGCTGGCGCGCTCGTCCGTCCACCGCACTGAGCGCACTGCGGGTAAACCTTACGTTTGCCATCGCATTGCCCGGAATAAAACTCACAGGATTCGCGAATGAATTGACCACGCTACCAACGGTATCGCGAACGTTTGACGGTCCCAGCAAAGGCAGTTGAACTGCGGGCCCTGGTTTGACACCCCAAACCCCAAAAGTCTGCCCGAAATCGGCAGAGTGATGCGGCAGATTGAACTCCGTGGCAGGATCAAAAAGACCTGCTACGCCGACTGTCGAATTTACGGTGAAGCGCTGCGTGGTATTCCATGCTCTTCGGGCATTACCCTGCAAAACGTCATTAACCAATACGGTTGGTTGGCTCAAGTTTGATACGAAATTACCGACCATCGATTGAGCCTGCGTTGGCACCGCCTTGTGGTAACCCTCAGCAATGGGACGCAGTAAATTTCGGTCGACAAATTGATTTGCTGCGAATATAGCGCGGTTTACCGACTCCGCTGGATCATCGACCCGTTCATCTGCATGGACTGGTTCGCTGCTAAGTCCCGCTGTCCCCGAAAGAACCAGGGAGAGAATGTAGAGCGGAGCGAAGCGTTTCATGCTCATACTAGATACCCTTTCAGAGACTGAGCTGACACACGCCCTCACAAGCGGGGGCGAAGTCGGCAGCATTGCAAACCGCAGCGATCGGACGACTTCGGCAACCGAGAGCGTTAGGCGCTCTGCCAGTTTCAAATCTGCCCCCAACATTGCCTCAACATTGCATCGCCGGCAGACACCTCATGTCTTCCGCAACGCGAAATACACCTCTCCCCCGAGGGAGGGCACTAGAGCTCCCCACAGGAGATTAAGCCGCATGTTGAACGAGTAGTCCTCGAGCGGGCTTCGAGATGCGCGACAGAGGAATGCCCCCGTAAGGAGGTCGATGGAAAGCTGATGCTCCGCCGCAAAAGTCCTCACGCGCGAGGGCGTTAGCACGGAAAGATGCCGGTGCTCGGTCACGGGTACGTGTTGATATTTCCGACGAAGCCTCGCCTCATACAGACGGGCGAGCATCGCGGGCATAGTGGGCGAGCCGCCGATTAGCACGCCTTGTGGCGAAAGGTGCCGAAGGAGGCCCTCAAGGGCGTACTCCGGATTGATCAGGTGCTCAAGTACATGCAGAACGACTACGGCGTCGTAGGATTCTGTGAGTGACAGAGGAGCGTCTAGGTCCGCCTCAATATAGTGGTCATATAGCGCGCGGGTTTCGTTGGTTGCTTTGATGTCGATGCCGTGCCAAGCGCCTTTCCACGCGGGATTACCGATGAAGCGAGATAGCTCGCCGCTCGCAATCCCGACCTCCAATACGCGTAGCGGGCGTCCGAGCAATTCCGCCTCTCGCCTGAGAAGCGAAGCCATGAACCAGTAGCGCAATTCACGTGTTGGGTAACGACGGCCCCTGCTACTGAATCCAGTAAGCGGCCATGAGACGTGGGAATATCTCAACCGCCATATCCTAACAAGAAAACTGCTCGGCGGTGCTTGTTGGTAGTGCCTGCCGTGTTAGCGCGGTGCGCGTTTGAGGGGAGCGTTGCCCCTTGAAATGTGGATGGATCAAGTAGGTCTCCGGCAAGCGTGCTGGGTCTTAAAGCGCGGAGGCCGATAGTTGGTACACACGTTGCACCAACATTGCCCGGGATCTGCTTGAGATAGAGCGCTCGCCGCCGCCATCTGCGGCGGATCGCGAATGGCACCGCTGCCCGCAGCGCAGCGGTTTGGCTTCGCAACGTTGAGGCAGCGTTCGGAGCACCTCATGCCTAAGGCGCATCACGTGCCGTGTTACGCAGAGGTTGAAAATGAATGTGATGCGAAACTAGAACCTACGCCGAAGGTCTTGCATGCCGCTTCCTATGGCCACTGCCCGGCCAGTAAGCCGGTGCAAAAAAAGCCGGGTGGATTCAACGGCACTTGCGCCTTGCGATAGAGCTGGGCTGCTGATCACGAGGTGATGCGGGCGAGCTTGTTGCCTACGCGCTTGGTGGGCGCTGAGCGGCGAAGTGGCTGGCGGGTCTGTACATCCCCTCTATAGAGCTGTCAGGGTGCGTCTGCGAGATGCATGTCGCCGAGCGTCGATGAAAGGCTTTCAGAAATTAGGCTGGAAATCGCCTGACGAAGATTTTCATTGCCGACCGGATCGCCTTTGGATGGTGAATAGCTGTCGTCGATCGGTCGGCTGGGTCCCTGGAGGCGCAGCTCCTCAAGATTACCCAATGGATCCGCGGTTCGTTTCTCGATGATGTCGAACGTCTTGCCATCAATCACGCGGACTTCGTACAGGGCATGAATTCGACTGTAAGGCGCCATGACCGTGCCATAAGTGATAAAGCCCACACCTTCGATCTTTCGGCCACTTCCGCTAGAACTGGCCTTGGCTTTCGTAATAACGACATAGGCGTCGAGCCCCTGTGGAGATACTTCGGCCCGAACGAGCTTCTTGATCGGGTCGCTCCGAACGAGATTAACGTGCGTGACAATGGACTCCGTCTCGAGCTTCGCAAAAGCGGAGCGATTGTAAGTAACTGGTTGAACCTGAAAACGCTTGCCTAATGCAGCGGTTGCTTGCTGGACTATCATGTCATCGAGGCCCCAGGAATCAATTGGAAAACTTTGGTCGCCATCCGCACGACCCGTGAGGCCCCTTCTTGAAAAAGTCATCCGATCTCCAATACCGGAAATGAGCCCGACGGTCCTGATTCCCTGCAGCTTTGTCTGACCGGTTTGGAGTGTCGCGCAAGCACCAGCACATCCGGCGAGCACAAATATCGCGAACGACACGCTTCTACGACCGCGGCGCATAACGTCCTACCGAATTTTTATATCGAACGAATAGGACACGCCAATGCCGAACGTTGTCTGATCGGTCGAACCGCGAAGAGTTACTAGCGGGCTCCCTGCGACGTCGCCGAGCAGTTTCTTGTATTCGATGTAGGAGCGAACCTCCCAACGCGGGTCGATCTTATAGGTCGCCTGAGCGCCTATACCGATAGAGTGCATCCCGCCTCCGGGGTTGAACGTCGGTAACCCGCTTGCTATCGCCTGCGCTGTGCTGACCCCGAAATACGGGATCGCCGCCCGCGCGCTCTCTACCGTAAAGCGCGGGCCCGCCGAAATGGTCAGGCGCTGATCGATTGGGACAACAGCGTCCGCCGAGAAATCCGCAACGACTCCGGTGTGACCACCTATCCCCTGACGGACCTCGACACGCGAGCGCAGCCAGTCCACCGGATAGTATTCGACAAAGCCGCCCACTTCGGCCGTAGCCTTGACGTCGCCAAGTCCATTTAGTTCAGAGTGACGGTCAGCCTTACGCGCAGACTTGAACTTGAGTGCCGGACCGGCGCGGAGGTTACCAAATTGAAACAGCGCGATGCTCGACGCGTCATTCGCACCGCAAAATTGCTGCGTGGAGCCGGCGCGACGAATTGAAAAGATGGGGACGGGACTGAGCATGCTGTGCTTGGATCCCTCGTAGTCAGGCTTGTACTCGCCGCCGACGCCGACTGTGACAGTCCAGGCACCGGACGGAGACGGCAGCAGCGGAAGTTGGAAAGGCGGTGCGGGCAAGCTAAACGCAGTCTGCGCCGGTGCGGGATCGGCGTAGATCCCAATCGAGCCGAGCGCCACAAATAGCGACGCCGGGAAGGACCCGCACACCGATGTACGGTTGGCGCCTTGAATGCCGTTATTCATGGAAACCCCCGCCACCCTCAGACGCGGTCCGATGGTTGGCACATGTGATGTGGAAATCCATGTGTGAACCGCCAACGTTGCCCCAAGATTGCTCCGTCGACGCAGCGGCTTGTTTCTCGAACGCAAGTCCTCGGCGCGGCTAGTGTCATCCGAGCTCCGGACGCGACGAAGTCTTACAGAAAATACCTCCGACGCTCGTTCGCTGGGCGCTATTTCAGAGCTTGGGTCGCAACTCCAATCCCGGCGGAGCTTTTATCCAGGAATAGCCACGGGCGGCAAGGCTGTAGCCATAATCGAAAAGTGCGATCATGTAGCTTCGGTCAAACGGTCCGTCGGCCTTGTATCGAAAGTCCGCAGGAATACCGGCCAGGTTAAAATCGATGCCTTCATGTCTGGCGATGGCATGGATTCGATAAAGATCACCGATCCCTTGATTCTTGATCAGCGTCGATACCGATCGCACTGTGACAGACAGAATTTCCTCGTCGACGGACTGCCATTCCGGATCAATCTTGCCGTTTCGAATGACATACAGTCGCCGCTGTACCGCGGCGCCGTGCATTTGGTCCGCCTGGAAGGAGGACATGATCGCCGGCGCCACGAAGACCTGCCGCGTCACGCCGCCATCGACATGCAGTTCGTCAAAATCCTTGCCGCTAACGCGGACTTGGATCCGGACAGGCGGAAACACCCCAGGGAGCGTCGCCGATGCGAGCAATATCTTCCGAAATAGCAATTTCGCCTCCGCGCCGCCGGTCGCCGCAATTTTGCCCATGTCCCACATCACCGGCCGTTGCGCATCGAGGTTCGTGGTACCGATCAGAAGAACTCGCCCCTTCAGGCGCTCTCGTGCGATCTCTTCAAGGAACGCGTCGTCGACGTAACTCGCGATGAGGCTTTCGAGTGGCCGGTTGTCGGCTAACGCATATCCGCCGAGCGCGCCTCTTACATTGTAGTTGAAGATGTCCTTTCGACCGTATCTGGTGAAAATCTCGCGCAATTGGCGGTCGTATCCAGCGCCCAGAAACGCGAATGGAGCCATGAGTGCGCCGGAGCTCACGCCCGTCACCACGTCAAAGGATGGCCTGGTGCCGGCGGCGCTCCATCCGGTTAGAAGTCCTGCGCCGAAAGCGCCGTCCTCGGAGCCGCCGGAGATGGCCAGAAAGTTAAATGAAGCTCGGCTGCTGACCGCAGGCGGCATTAATCCGAATCCGGCTTTTCGCGCAGAGACCCTCACGATCGGTAGTATTGTCCGCGGCGAGGCATCGCCCCAAAAGCGAATGCCGTTGAATCCGTTCAGCTCGATCTGATCGGCAGCAGCTTCGGGCATGACGTGGCGTGGGGGCAGTGTCGCGCAGCCGGCGAGCAAGGCCGCCGCAGAGCCAGCGATAAAGCACGAAAATCTATGCCTCCAAAGAGGCCGGATTAGAAGCAGGATGTCAGGCATTTATAAATCGTCTAACCACGATCCGCGAGCAAGGGAGATGCGCAGATCGAATGGACACGATTGCGCCCCAGAAAATCCTCCCGAATGCGGCGTGGCTCGATGCTTTCGGCCTATTCTGCTGACAGCGAGCTTGCCCATTCGATGCGGCAAGCTGTGTCCATCATTGTTGCCCCAAGATTGCGCTGCGCAAGACCACGACGCCGACACGGCGACGCGATCGCCGCAATACTAGCGACGATCGCGCCTTTCCGAACTTTTCCGAGTGGGGCTCGTCGTTCAAGAATTTGAAACCGAGGCTATAGATCTGCGCAAATCGCAACAACCATTGGTCGCCAGCATTGCCTGAACATTGCTTGCGGCCTTCCTTCTGCTGCAATTCTGCGCGCGTTATTGCCTGGCCTGCGCTTGTGGCGAGGATCGCCAGAGGGAAGCGTCAGTGTGTACAGCCGTCATGCGTCATTTGGCGGAGTGATGCGGTATTCTGGGATGGAATGACGACAACTCGCTCAAGGCCGATTGATGCGCTCACTCGTGATTGAAGATGAACTGCAGATTGGGGCGTATGTCGGTCGCCTTCTCGGGCAACTCAATGGAATCGTCGACACCGTCGCGACGCTCGCGGATGCCGAGCAGGCGCTCGCCAACTTTCAGTACGATCTCGCGATTGTCGACCGGATGCTACCCGATGGCGATGCGCTCGACCTCGTGAAGGCTCTCACCCGGCTGGAAAAGCGGCCTGCCATAATCATGCTGACTGCTAAGGACGGCAAGGAGGACATCATCGACGGGCTTAATAGCGGGGCAGACGATTACCTGAGCAAGCCATTCGAGCCGCAGGAGTTCATCGCGCGTGTCCGGGCTATGTTGCGGCGGCCCAGGCTCCTTGCTCCCGCTACGTTGTCATTCGGAAATGTCGAGCTAAATATGGGCACTAACGTTGCCTCCGTGGCCGACGGCATGGTTCTGCTCCGGCGCCGCGAGGCCTTGATTCTCCAGGCACTCCTCATCAGGCGGGATCGCGTCGTTACGCGCCATGACCTGATCGAGGCGATCTACGGATTCGATGACGAAATCGAGTCTAACACTCTCGATGCACAAGTTTCACGACTACGCAAAAAGCTGAACGAGCTGGGCGGCAATGTCGAAATTCGTAGTATGCGGGGAATCGGTTACATCCTGAGGATGGCACAGCTTCGATGAAATCAATCACCCGGACGCTGACGCTTTCGCTTGGCGCCGCCGCGACCGCCATCTTCCTACTGGCACTGTTACTCGTAGTCTGGCTCGACATAGCGTACGACGGCCCGAAGGTCCCTTGCGAGGTGGCGGCGACCGTTCTCAGTCGCGCGACGGTCCTCGATCCGGGTCGCGAGCTGAGTATGCGGCCGACAGGCAGCCTGCGACAACTACAGTCTGGCAGTCCCGAGCTATGGTACGTCATATCTTCCGGTAGCTTGATTTTGGAACATGGACGGCAGCACAGACCACCTCTGCCGATCGCAGTACCTTATACGGGGCCGGTCGGGCTTTCGGTTCTCGATACAGCGGACAAGAAAAGTTCGTTTTGCCTGGATATTGTCAGAAGAGGGGGCGTTGAGCTGACGTTGATAGTCGGCGGCGCGCAGGTCACCGTTAGGGAAATGGCGAAGGCGTTCCTGCTGCGAAATATTCCAGTCATACTGACACTGGCTTTTGCGTTCGCCGCGACCGTGGCCGCCGGCGCGCTCTTCTCCGCGCTCATCGTGGCCCGCAGCATTGACCGCGTTACCAAGCTCGCATTAACGATTGATCCGACTGCGCCGCAGGCGGCAATCTCGTTAGACAATGCCCCGGTTGAACTTAAGCCGCTGCTCAACGCGCTCAATCGCGCGTTCCTTGAAATCGATGGCTACATCCAGAAGCAGCGCCGCTTCCTCGGGAATGCTGCCCATCAGCTTCGAACCCCACTCACGCTGATGCGGGCAAAGATCGAAGATCTTCCCGAACCGGCAAGGGCCGCTCTCGTGCGCGACATCCGGCGGTTGGCGGCGCTGGTCTCCGCGATGCTCGATCTGGCAAGGCTGCAGGGACAGCCGATCGAGAAACGACCGATTGATCTCGTCGCACTCACCGAGGATGTTCTCGCGGATTTCGGCCCCTCCGCGCTCGATGCCGGCATCGAGCTGTCTCTGGAACAGCAGGAGCATGGCGCCATTGTGGTTCGTGGCGTGGAGGCGGCGATCCGGAGCGCTCTGGCGAATCTCATTGGCAATGCGTTGATCCACGCTCACGGGGCCAAACGCATCGTCGCTGACCTCGGTCAAGGAAGCGTGTCGATCAGCGACGACGGGCTGGGCATTTCAGAAAGTGCCGCTCGCAAATTTGCCGAGCCATTTCAGACGGGTAGTCCCGCGATGGAAAGCGCCGGGCTCGGCCTCTCGATCGTCCATGAGATCATGGCGGCTCATGGTGGTATGCTAATCGTGACTTCGGCGCCCGAAACGGGAACAAAGGCTTGTTTGCGGTTTTCGGAAGCCTCTTCTTCCGTACCGTCGGGATATCAGCCGGGCAACGTTAAGGCAACTTAGTTTGACTCGGTTGCTTCCAGCGTCCGGCTCGATCGCAGAGACCTCATCTGGGTCAACCTCACGGCAAGGCCGACGACCGAGTGGATTGCGTGTCAACTAACCGAAGCTTTTCCGTGGAACGAGGCTCCGCGCTACATTATCCCGAGACCGGGATCGCATCTATGATACCCTCGTCACGTTTAGATCAGAACACGTGTCGATCCCTTGAACAAGGATGCGCCGGCTTCTCGCCCGGTTCAGCGAATCGGTGTAATCGGCTCACGCACCATCCCGGGCGGTGTGCCTACCGTAAATCACATCCGGCCATATTGATGGTGAAGCCCGCCCAGGATCGGGCGGCAGACGATATTCCCGGCCCTGTGTATACCGAAAACTCAAACCCGGCCGTAGTGGTGGTGAAGTCCGCCCAGGATGGCGCGTGAACTGATCACCCCGGTTCGCTGAACCGGGCGAGAAACCGGCGCATCCCTGTTCAAGGATCGATGCGTTCTGATGCTATTGTAATAGTCGGCGTAGGATTTCAGGACCCGACGCAAATGCATCTCGCCCAAAATAATGATGTGATCCACACTCACGCCGGATCGATCGGATCAGTCGTTCGGCAAAGCCATTCTGCCAAGGCGAGGCTGGTGCGGTGGGCTTGTCCCGGATGCCCATGGCGCGCAATCGGCGTGTGACGACGCGACCATAGATCCGATCCCGATCGCGGATGAGGTAGCGCGGCGCCTCATCCCAAGGAAATGCCTCCGTGATTTGACGGGCAACCCATTCGGCCGTCGGGTTGGCTGTGACGTTGATCCAGACCAGGTCTCTGCGGTCCAGTCGGACAATGACGAAGGCATAGAGCAGATCGAAGCCTATGGTCGGAACAACGAACAAATCCATGGCGGCAATTTCCGGCACGTGATGACGCAAGAAGATCCGCCATCCCTGATTGGGCGGCCCTCGCCGCTTGACCATGTACTTGGCGACGCTTGATTGAGCGACCTCAAACCCGAGCTTGAGCAGTTCGCCATGGATGCGCGGCGCGCCCAAAGTGGGTTCTCGACGCTCATCTGCCGGATCAACGCGCGCAGCCCCACCGCGATCTGCGGCCGGCCTCCTAAAGATCGTGACTTCCAACGCCAATAATAGCGAAAACCAGACCGGTGCCAGCAGAGGACCGTCTCGGGCCGGATGATGGTAAGAACCTGAAGGATAGACGGGAACCAGCGATACAGCTGGATCAAGAACCAGCGATCTTGGTTCGTGAACCGGGCGCGACCATCCAGCCTACGCCGCAAGACAATCAGCTGATGCCGAAGCACCGCGTTCTCCGCTTCGAGCCGCAACTTCGACTTGAACGGCGAGCCGAGGATGGCCAGAGCGAAACAGAACAGCCCGATCATTCCGCCAGCATAGGCGATTCCATCACGTCATCAACTCGGATAAGGTTTTCGGTACACAGCGGCAGCAATCGAGCGGCTGGGCGGGCTCGACATCCTATTCGCCAATGCCGGCATCAGTGGCGGCTACGGACCTGCATCGACTTATACAGATGCGGGGCGCATCGAGAATTTGGATCTGGCGATCTGGCAGCAGACGCTCGGGGTTAATCTGACCGGCGTTCTGCATACGGTACGCGCCGCCCTTCCTGCTTTAAGGCAAAGTCAGGCGGGCAAGATCATCGTCACAGCATCGATCGCCGGGTTGCGAGCCAATACATCGATTGGCTATACCTATACAGCATCGAAGACCGCCGTAGTGAGCCTGATCAAGACGCTGGCGCTCGAACTGGCCGGCGCTAATATTCAGGTCAATGGACTCGCGCCGGGGCCGTTTATAACCAACATTAATGACGGCCGTTTCCACGATCCCTCTAATGCGGCCCTCGAAGCGTCTTCAGTTCCGCTGAACCGGCTGGCTGATCCCAAGGAGATTAAAGGCCTTGCCCTACTCCTAGCATCAAGTGCATCCAGCTATATAACGGGAGCGGTCATTCCAATCGACGGTGGCAAGACGGCAGGTGGAATCTAGCCGCACGACTTCCTTCAAACGCTTTTCGCGATAGTGTTGTCCTCTTTTCCTGTACCCGCATTGCGCGGAGGTGCGTATTGGGAAGCTCGAAAATATCTTCTGTGCTGACTCACAACGCAGAAAGACTACGATCAGGCCGCTACAATAAAGGATGGTTATAACTACGCGACTTTGTCGACGACACGGTCGTCAATATTTATCATACGCGACGGAATTTCGAGTATTTGTGTGTGCATTGCGATAGCGAATTAAGCCGCCTGTTGAAAACGCGCGTTGTCCCCGGCAGGGATGCCTCAAGGTCCGAACTCGCGCGCCGCGCTTTACTAATCATGCGCATCTCAGCTTTTGCCGCAGCAAAGTGGCCGAAGGCGGCCTTGCCTCGGCGGCTTCCCGAAGATGACCGTGCCCTCCTCAGCGGCACCAGCCGTTTCGGGGCTTCGCGCCCAACAAAGAGGCCGGCGAAACATCCGACACGCCAGAAATCTTCGAGCCGCTGCGAGACCTGAAGGCCACCGACGGCATCTACGTTATCTCTGGCAATCACGAATTGATCTTTGCTATTGACGCCTCTGCCGCTGATAGCGCGGTAAGCTACTTCGGTAGCCGCTGGGTTTTCGGCATTCACAAGAGAGAAATCCGCGCTCGAAAGCCGGACCGTCATGGACGGCCAAGAAGTTGCACCTCATCGATGCTCATGCCGGACCATCCGGCGAGCAAGACTGCAAACTTGCTGCCATGGAGCTGGAGAGCTGCCAAGACATCGGCGAGCTGACTGTCGCTCCGGTCAGGTCGCGCAGCGGCAAAAACATCATCCCCTTGCAAACATACCTCATTGAGGAACTTCATTTTACGCAATCGCCGATCTTTGACAGCACATTGCAATGGTTGGGCGCTATGAAGGTATTGGTTCAGGTAAGGAGCTCGGCATGCCGCTTATGCGATTTTTTGTATCAAATCACATGGAAGTCATTGAGCGGCCTCCTGCCCGCTTGCGCTTGGCAAAGCTCTGGAACGAGATCAATCTAGTCACGGTGTTCGCGGAAGCCGGTTACGTCTGCTTTGAGTACCTCGAGCCTTACCACTCCGCAAAGATCGCCAAGCGTTGCTAAGCAAAGCAAGAAAAATCCATATGCAACTCAAGTGAAATGCGGAATTGATCGTGCCGCATATTGGCAGATGCACGCAAAAAAATGGCTCTTATGCGTCTGTCGCGCCCTCCATCTCATTCTCAGGTATGAACGATGCCAGTATCAAGACGAATTCTACTGGCTACCTTGGCGACAAGTGTGGCGATGCCTGCCATTCGTCCGGTGCGCGCGACAACTCTAACCGTCCGTGTCGCTGACACCGCAACCGGCAATGCAGGCGCAGTTCAAGCGCGGCTGATCGACAAGATGCCGGCGGCGCTGAAAGAGGGCTTGAATATCGAATGGGTGAGCGGAAATCCGGGCCAGATGCAGGTTCAGCTCGTCAGCGGATCCCTCGACGTCGCCTTCTCGGGCGCGATCGGCACTGTCGATCTCAATGCGCGCGGTGCAGACCTGGTGCTGTTCGGTCCCGGCACGAATTTTCACATCCGCTGGGTCGTTCGCGGCGACAGCCCCTACTTCACGCCGCGTGATCTGATCGGGAAGCGCATCGCCACGCAAGCCGAGGGCAGCGAACAATACAAGCTCTCCCGCGTGATCGCAGCCCGCAACGGTGTGGACCTGAAACGCGACGTCGAAGTCATCTTTGGCCCGGCCACGTCGAATCTCGCCTTGTTCGAGCGCGGTGACGTGGAGGCTGTGCTCGTGCCGGAGCCCACGGCGACGCGGCTGGTGGCACGCGGGGCGCGGCAGATAGCCCATCTCGGCGAGCTCTGGCAAAAGGAAAACAAATCCGACATTCCTACTTTTCTGGTCGGGCTGGCAGCACGAAGGCGATGGGTCGAAGAGAACCGCAACGCGGCAACCCAGATCGCACGCCTGTTCGCGCTGGCAAATCGCAGCATTCATGATCGGCCCGCGCTGTTATCGGAGCATGCCGCCGACCTGGGTATCCCCCCAGGCGAGACTGACGCGATCGGTCTGCTGCCGCAACGCATGGCGGGCACCTATACGACCACATGGAATAAATCACTGTTCGATCTGATCGAATGCCAGACGGCGCTGGCCGTCGAGAGCGGTGTGCTTCGGCAGGCGCCGGAAAAGTCCTTCCTGGTTGCATCCTCGATTGACGGAAGCTGATATTGGGCCGACCATGTCGATCCGTGGGGACGTCGGCATGACCAGCCGTCGTGGCGAGATGCATCTGGCGCTCTTCCTGCTCGGCACCGGCAATCATCCGGCCGGCTGGCGGCTGCCGCAGGCCGGCCGCAGCAATCTCGACCTGCCGCTGTTGCTGCGTGCCGCGCAACTCGCCGAGCGCAGCCTGTTCGACATGATTTTTGTCGCGGATGGATTGGCGCTGTCACTGACCGATCATCCCTCTTACGTCGCTCGCTTCGAGCCATTGACTCTGCTGGCGACGCTCGGCGCGCACACTACGCAGATCGGACTGGGCGCCACCGTTTCCACCACCTATGGCGAGCCCTATCACGTCGCACGAGCCTTCTCTTCCCTCGATCACCTGACCGGTGGCCGTGCCGCCTGGAACGTGGTCACCACGGCAAATCCCGCCGTGGCCGCGAATTTCTCGCGATTGGACCATCCGGAGCCAGCCACGCGCTACGAGATTGCGGGTGAATTCGTCGATGTCGTGCGCGGCCTCTGGGATGGGTGGGAGGATGACGCGCTCGTCGCCGATCGCGAAAGCGGTCTGTTTGCCGATTCCGCGCGCATTCACCCGCTGAACCACAGTGGCCAGTATTTTTCCGTGCGCGGGCCGCTGAGCATGCCACGCAGCCCACAGGGCCAACCCATTATCATCCAGGCGGGCGGCTCGCCGGCAGGCAGGGCCTTGGCGGCACGAACCGCCGATGTGGTGTTTGCTGCGGTTCAGGATTTCGACGCCGCAAAGCTGTCCTACCGCGACTTGAAATCGCAGCTCGCGTCTTTCGGGCGCGATCCGGCATCGCTGAAGGTGCTGCCCGGCGTGATGCCGATCATCGGGCGCAGCAAGAGCGAGGCGCTGGCCACTCTCGATCGCCTGCAAAGTTTTCTGACACCCACAAATGCGTTGCATCTGGTATCGATCCGCCTGGGCCACGACATCTCGCAATATTCGCTTGACGGTCCGGTACCGGATCTGCCCTTCACAGCGGGCACGCAAGGTTTCGCGAAAGGCCTGCTGGAAAAGGCTCGCCAGGAGAACATGACGCTCCGCGATCTCTACAACCTGACGGCCGCAGCGCGCGGCCACTGGGTGCTGTGCGGGACTGCGACGGAGGTCGCCGACACGCTGGAGCAGTGGTTCGTCGAGGAGGCCGCAGACGGCTTCAACATCCTGCCGCCATTTTTCCCGGATGCCTTCGACGATTTCGTGCAGCAGGTAGTGCCCGAGCTGCAACGCCGCGGACTGTTTCGGCAGTCCTACGGCGGCAACACGCTGCGTTCGCATCTGGGCCTGTCGCGGCCGCTGAATCAATTCGCGGCAAAATAGCCCGCGCCATCGGCGCGCATCGATTGCCTGTTTGCTCCTTGAGCGAGCGCCCCGCGTGCGATCAACGCAATCACTCTACAAAACACTTTGCCGAAGATGAATCCTTCGCTGCTGCGTATCAAATACGGCATTTCCATATCTTGCTTCGGCCGCGCATTTCTATGTAATCCCAACTCCGACATGACCGTGATTCAATCAGCCTGGTTTCAAATCCTGCGCACTCATTCTGGCGCCGACGAACATTTCATCAGCCGGCTTCGTGACGTTGCGGGTGCCGCGTCTGCATCTTTCAATCTGCACCAACGAAACATCCAATCGAGGACGACATGATCCGCATCACCAACCGTAAGGCCAGTTCACTGGCCTTGGCGGTCTCCGCCATGCTGTTCGCGCCATCGCCTGTGACGGCTGCACCGGATACACCGATCCGGCTCGCGCTGTTTCTTCCGACCACCGGGACCTATGCCGGCCAGGCGCAGCGTCAGCTCAACGGCATGCGCCTGGCGCTCTCCGAGGCCAACTACACCGCGGGCGGCCGCAAGATCGAAGCAGCAGATGTCGAGGAGCCGCAGGACACGCAAGCGGCCGTGCAGAAGGTCAAGTCGCTGACGACGGGATCAAATCGCATCGACGGGCTGCTCGGGGTGTTCACGGCGCCGGTTGGCAATGCCATCCGCGATCAGCTTCACAACAGCAAGACCGTCACCATCATCACCAACACCCATCTGCGCAGCCTGACCGGCAGCCGCAAAAGCCCGTATATATTCCGCGTATCGGGCACCGCCTATGCCAACTCGCATTCTCTCGGCGATTGGGTCGGCCAGCAGAAGATTTGCAAGACGGTGATTTCGCTGGCGGCGAACAATTCGGTCGGCCAGGAATTCGTTCGTCACTTCCTTCAGCCGGTCCAGGCGTCGGGCGCGACAGTGGTCGATCAGCTCTGGCCCGCGCTCGGCAGCACTGACTTCTCGCCCTACCTGACGAAGATTCTTCAGGCGCGGCCCGCTTGCGTCTATGTCTGGCTGAATGGTCCCGACGCTGTGCGCTTTGTCCAGCAGGCCGACCAGTACGGCCTCGCCAAGGCCGGTATCCAGCTTCTCGGTACCTCGTTCGCAGATCGCACCAATGTGGATGCGCAGGGCAAATCCGCACTGGGCGTCTTGACGGTGTTGAACTGGGACGAGACCCTGGACAATCCCGAATCGAAACATTTCTCGGAGGCTTACACCGCAAAGTTCGGCGTGCGACCCGACAGCCAGTCTTTTCAAGGCTATCTCGGCGCAAAGGCGCTGCTCAAGGCCATCGATGCGGTTGAAGGCAATGTGGAAGACGGCGACCGCCTGGCCAAGGCGTTTGAAGCGACGACCTTCGTGACCGGTGACGGCGGAAACTTCAGGATCGATCCGGCCACCCATACCCGCGAACAGACCTACAGCGTCTACAGAGTGGTCGACGGAAAGAACGGCAAGCCGGACCTGAAGAACATTCAGCATCTGGCAGCGATCGTCGACCCGGGCGACGACGTTCTGCCCTGATCCTGCGCTGCTGAGGACACCTCGATGCTTGGGTTTCAAATTCTGAACGGCCTGGTCTATTCCGGCATTCTGTTCACGATGGCGCTGGGATTTTCCATCGTGTTCGGGGTCATGAAACTCACGCATTTCGGCCATGCGGCGTTCTTCATGCTCGGTGCGTTTCTGACGCATCAGGCGCTCGCATGGTGGGGCAGTTTCACGCTGGCGATCGTGCTGGTGCCGGTGACGGTGGGCCTCGTGGCGCTCGCGGTCGAGAAGACGCTGATCAGGCGCGTCTATGCGGCCAGCCATCTCGATCAGGTCATTCTGACGATCGGAATCGGATATGTGATCGCAGACATCGTCCTCGCGATCTGGGGCGGCGACATCAGGCAGATTGCCGAGCCGGAGGCATTGTCCGGCGTACTCTTCATCGGCGTCCAGCCGGTTCCGATCTATCGGCTGTTCGTGGTCGGCTTCGCGGTCTGTTCCGCGGGGGCTACCTACTGGCTGTTCGAGCGGACGCGTTTCGGCCATATGCTGCAGGCCTCGACGGAAGACGCCGCGATGGCAGACGCCATCGGCATCGACACCAGCCGGCTGTTCACCATCGTCTTCGTGGCGTCCACCGCGTTTACCGGACTCGCCGCCGTCGTGGCCGGCCCGATCACCCAGGCCAGTATCGGCATGGATCACGAAAATCTTCTCCTCAGCCTGATCGTGGTGATCATCGGCGGCGTGGGCACGATCGGCGGCGTGCTGGTCGGCGCATTGGCTCTGGGAGTCGGGGATACGTTGTCGAAAGTGTTCTTTCCGAGTTACTCCGAAGTCTTCAGCTACGGCTTGATGATGTTCGTGCTGATCGCACGACCGCAAGGTCTCGTCGGGACACGGGTGCTGCAGCGTGTCTGATCAGGTTTCCATCGCGCCGGTGCTCGGCGCTCCGGCCGCGCGGCCCTGGCACAAGGCCGCGATCGGATGTGCCGTCGCAGCCGCCTGCGCCGCGCCATTGCTTGCCGGCCCCTCCCTCATGAGCACGGCGTCGGCAATCCTGGTGCTTGGCCTGTTTGCCATGTCGATGACTTTCTTGTTCGGCTTTGCCGGCCTGCCCATCATCGGCCACGCGGTCTTCCGCGGAATTGGCGCCTATATCGCCGCGGTGCTGTCGATCCGCTGGAGCACTAACTTGTTTGTCATCCTGTTTCTCGCCGTGCTCGGAGCGGCGCTTGCCGGCTTTCTGTTTGCGCTGGTTGCCCTTCGTGCCCGGCAGCTTCAGCTGATGATGACGTCGATCGCCTTCGTCGGCCTGATCAAGGCACTGGCAGAGCAGCTCACCGGCATCACCGGGGGCGACGATGGCCTGTCCGGCATTCCGCCGTTTCACCTGGCCATTGCAGGAACCGGTCTGGACGTCACGCTCGATACGCCTGTTACACTCTATCTGACGACGCTGATCGTGGTTGGCCTGTCATATGTGGCGATGCGGGTGTTGCTGGCGTCGCCGTTCGGCCAGCTCGTGGTCGCGGTCCGGGACAACGAGACACGGGTGCGCGCGATCGGCATCGTTCCGCGTCACATCCTCAATGTCTGGGTGTCGATTGCCTCCGCCTTCGCGGGCGCCGCCGGCGCGCTTCACGTCATGCTCTATAATTTCGTCGCCCCTTCGATCCTCAGCCTGTCCGCCTGCGTGACGGGACTCATCATGATGGTGATCGGCGGCGACAGGAAACTGATGGGCGGCATGGTCGGAGCGGCTGTCCTGTTTCTCGTGCAGGACGAGCTCTACAGCATCACCCGGCACTGGAGCCTGATCCTGGGCCTCCTGCTCATCGTGTTCGTGCTGGCGACTAAGGGCGGTATCGTCGGGACCGTCGAGCGGCTGTGGCGCCGGTCGACATCGCCGGAGTGCCGCCGATGACCGCGCCGGTGCTTCTCGAGGTCAATCATGTACGCAGGCAGTTCGGCGGCACGGTCGCAGTGAGCGATGTCAGCCTGCAGATCAAACGCGGCGCGCGCCACGGCGTCATCGGTCCGAACGGTGCCGGAAAGACGACGTTGTTCAATCTGATCAGCGGATGGACGGCGGCGGACAGCGGCACTATCCTCCTCGACGGCGAACCCATCCATCAGTTGTCGGCCGAGCAGGTGGTGCGGCGCGGGCTGGCGCGCACGTTTCAATATGCCCAGCTCTGCGCCACCATGACCGTGCTGGCCAATATCGTGCTGGCGCTGCAAGGGCAGCAGCGATTGATCTATTCGTTCTTCAGGCCGATTGCCGCCTATGCCGGGCTCGTGCAGACCGCCAAGGGCATTCTGGCGGATGTCGGCCTCGGCCAATATGCGGACACGCAGGTATCGGCGCTGTCATATGGCGCTCAGAAGCAGGTTGAAGTGGCAATGGTGCTCGCGACCCGTCCGGCGGTTCTGCTGCTGGACGAGCCGACGGCCGGCCTTTCCCCGGCGGAGTCCAGCAGCATGCTGCAGCTTTTGCGGTCGCTCGACCCGGAGATCACGATCCTGATCATCGAACACGACATGGACGTTCTGTTCGGTCTCGCCGACACCATCACCGTACTCAATGCGGGCGAAGTCCTCAGCGAGGGGAGCGCGGCCGAGATACGCGCGGACCCGCTCGTGCGGCAAGCCTATATGGGCTCCAGGGCGCTGGGGAGAGCATCCTGATGGCGGTCTTGAGCGTCAGCAGCCTGCGCGTCGGCTATGGATCGGACCTTGTCGTTCAGGCCGTCGACCTCGACATCCGACGCGGCGAGATCGTCTGCGTGCTCGGCCGCAATGGCGTCGGCAAGACCACGATGGTGAATGCCATCATGGGGCTGCTTCCGTCGATGTCGGGGTCGATTCACCTCGGCGCCTCCGACCTGACCTCGGTCCCGCCCTATCGCAGAAGTACCGCAGGCCTGGCGCTGGTGCCTCAGGGCCGCCGGCTCTTCAAGGAGTTGTCGGTCCGCCAGAATCTCGAAGTGGCGGCCAGAAGCCCGCGGAAGGACGGCCATGGCTGGACGGTGACCGAGGTGTTCGACCGCTTTCCATCGCTGGCGCGGCGGGCCGACATCGTCGCGGCCGCCCTCAGCGGAGGCGAGCAGCAGATGTTGTCGCTGTCGCGCGCGATGGTCACCTGGCCGAAAGTGCTGCTGCTGGATGAACCGTCCGAGGGATTGGCCCCCATCATCATCGAGCAGATCGCGCAATTGCTCGGCGAATTGCGCCGGTCCGGCGCATCGATCCTGTTGATCGAGCAGAATGTCGGCTTCGGACTATCCGTCGCTGACCGCGTCTACATCATGAGCAAGGGCGCCATTGTGGCGAGCGGCACCTCCGCCGAACTGGAAGCCGAGGGCACGCGGCTGGAGCGTTTTCTCGGCGTTGGGCACTGACCGGACGTTTTGCTTGTGCGCGTGGGCCGCGCTGCGCTGCGACCCACACGCACGGGCGGGTCAGGCCGGCGCTTTGGCAGCTTCGAGTTCTGCCAGCGCCTGCCGGCGCAATTCGTTCTTCAGGATCTTGCCCATCGAGTTGCGTGGCAGCTCGCTGCGCAGAATGACGTGCCTCGGCTTCTTGTATCCCGCCAGAAGATCGCGGCATCGCGCGATGACGGACTCCGGCGTCACCTTCGCGCCGGGCCGGGGCTCGATGAAGGCCAGCACGGCCTCGCCATAGACGGCATCCGGAACACCGATAACCGCAGCGTCGGCGACACCGGGATCGGTGAGCAGGGCGACTTCGACTTCCTTGCTGTAGATGTTGTAGCCGCCGCTGATGATCATGTCCTTCTTGCGGTCGACGATATACAGATAGCCGTCGGCATCCTGACGGGCGAGATCGCCCGTCTTGATCCAGCCGTCGACGATCGTTTCCGCCGTCGCCTCCGGGCGATCGAAATAGCCCCGCATCGTCGTCCAGCTTCCCGGCGTGCCGGATCGCACCAGCAACTCGCCGACCTGGTCCACGCCGACACGCGCGCCCGCCTCATTGACCAGCTTGACTTCGACGCCCGGCGTCGGCCGCCCCACCGAAGCCGCATGGCTGATTTGTTCGTCCGGCGCCAGGGTCGTCACGCCGCCGGCCTCGGTTTGGCCGAAGAACGAGATCAACCCGACATGTGGCAGGTTGTCTCTCAATGCTTCCTTGAGCGGAACGGGAAATGCCTCGCCGGTGGTGAGGATGGTCCGGAGCGCGGACAGCCGCGACGGTTCGCGCTGGATGATGGGAAGCAGCATCCGGCATACCGTCGGCACCGCCGCGATCACCGTCACCCGGTTCGCTTCGGCAGCAGCAATGGCTGCCTCGGGCTCGAATTTCGGCGTGATGACAAGCGTCGCGCCGAAACAGATCGCACTCGACAGCCGGCTGAATCCGAACCGGTGGGCCAGCGGCGTGGTAGCAAGAAACACATCGTCGGACGTCAGTCCCCAGTGCACCGAATTCAGAAAATAGCTCTGTGTGACGAGATTGCGGTGCGTCGTCAGTGCGCCTTTCGGCCGCCCCGTGGTGCCGGACGTGTAAAGGATAAGCGCGTCGTCCTGATCCAGCGCGACATCGCCTATCGGCTCGTTCTGTGCCGGGGCAAGCAGGGCGCCGTAGGCATGCGCGGCTTCGGCGTGCCCGCCGATGGCGATCCGGTGGCGCACGGCATCGCCGGGCAGGCTGTCGATGACGGCGCTTTGATTGACATGAAACGCAAGCCCCCACGGCTTGCTGTCGGAGACGATATGCGCGAGCTCGGCTGCGGTCAGGCGGGTCGTGAGCGGCACGACGATCGCGCCGATGCTGAATGCCGCATAGAGCAGCTCGCCAAATTCCACCTCGTTGCCGAGATAGAGAATCAGTCGGTCATTGGCCTTCAATCCGAGCTTCTTCAGCGCCTCGGCCAGGACCGTCACCGTCGTGGACAGTTCGCGATACGAGACCCGCCGCGATCCATGAACGATAACGGTCTTTTCAGGCGTGCGCTGCGCGTGCGTTCTAAGAAATGCCTCGAGTCTCATGAGCGGCTCGCCTGTCTTCCATGGTTCGACAATGAATCTATTGCGCAAGAAGGCCCATGATGCAGCGGTAGGCCGCGAACAGCTCCGGATCTTCGGGATCGCGCGGTCTCGGCAGATCGACGGCGATGGTCGCAATCGTTCGCGCCGGCTTGCCACCCAGCACGACGATCTTGTCCGCCAGGAACGCCGCTTCCAGCATGTTGTGGGTTACCAGCAGCCCCGTCGGCGGAGCCTGCAGCCACATCTCCTGCATCAGGATCCTGAGCCGGCGCGCCGTGAGTTCGTCGAGGGCGCTGAACGGCTCGTCGAGCAAGAGGATCTCGGGCTCGATGGCGAAGGCGCGCGCGATGGCGACGCGTTGCCTCTGCCCGCCGGACAGCGCGCCGGGATAGGCATCGGCATAGTCCAACAATCCGACCTGCGCCAGCAGCGACGCGGTTCGCGCCGTTCCCCGGCCCGCCGCCTTGGCGACCAGATCGATATTGGCCCTCACGGTCCGCCATTCCAGCAGGCGCGGCTGCTGGAACACCATGCCCAGCCGATTAACCGCCTGCTGCGGCTCGGTATCCATCCGCCCGTGATCGGGCGTTTCCAGCCCGGCCGCGATATGCAGCAGCGTGGTCTTGCCGACGCCGGAGGGGCCGACAAGGGCGACGAGTTCGCCCGCCCTGATATCGAGATCGAAGCGGTGAAGCACTTCCTCCACCTTGCCGGAATTGGGGCGGCTGAAACTCTTGCCGATGTCGGAGAAGCGGACCGCGACGCTCATAGCTCGGACACCCGGCGCCAGCGCGACAGGCGGCGCTCCAGCGATTGCAGCACACCATATTCGAGCGCGACCATCACCGCCCAGAACACGATCGTCCAGGCGAGCACGCCGGCGACGTTCTGCGAACTGAACTCCGAATTGAGCTGATAGCCGACGCCGTTCGACAGGCCGAACAGCTCCACCAGAACGATGACCTTCCATGCCAATGACAGCCCGACACGCCCGCCACCGATCAGGTGCGGCGTGAGACTGGGGATCCAGATATGCTGCAGCTTGTCGCGGGTCGAGAGCTTGAACACGTGAGCCATCTCGACGATCTCCGCATCCACGGCATTCATGCCCTGGCGGACATGCAGGATCATCACCGGCGTGATGCCGAGCGCGATCGACACCACCGGCGTCGTCAGGCTGACGCCGAACCAGATCACGCAGAGGAGCGCCCAGACGAGGCCCGGCACGGTGAGGCCGAGAATGATGGCCGGATCGCAGAACCGCCGAAAGACCGCGCTTCTCGAGGCCGCAATGCCGACGATCAGCGAGATGACGAAGGCGACGCCGAAGCCGGCAAGGATGCGTCCCAGCGTGATGCCGATCTGACGCGCGGCGAAACCACCGACCACAAGTCGCCGCACCTCTTCTGCGATCTCAGCGACATTGGGGACAAGCGGGCTGGCAATGACGCGCGCCATGGTCTCCCACAACGCGATCAGGCAGATGTAGAACACGATCGACGGCAGCGTGATCGCCGCCAGCCGCCGCAATTGCAGCGCGGCAGCGCCTCGCCGCACCGCCCGTGTCGCAGTCACTTGCTCCTGCAGGATATCAGCCATCATGCCTTCTCAAGCGCAACGCCATCGTAAAGCTTGCGACCCGGTGCGGCGTCGAGCAAGCGCAGCTTCACGGCAACGTCGATCTGCCGGTCGATCGCGCTCCACACGCTCTGATTCCACTCGGTCGGATAGACGTCCGGTAGCCTGGCCGGCAGCAGATCGATGGCGGCGGTCTCCTTTGGCCTCAACCCCATCTCCCCGGCATGTTCGATGAACAGCTTCGGATTGTCGCGCAGCGCGCCATTGGCCGCCGCGAACAGCCGGGCAACCGATGTGGCGAGGCTGCGGTTCGCGGTGAGCCAGCTATTCTTGGCGGCCAGGCCGACGAGGAACGGCGCGGCAGCCGCGCCGGACGCTTCCTTCCAGATATCGCCGATCCTGGCGAGCTCGCGCGCTCCGCCGCCGATCGCGCGGGTCGCCGTCGGTTCGACGATGATCACCGCGTCAACATCGCCGCGGTCGAACAGCGCCAGGCTGGCGGTCGGCGGTCCGAAGATGACCTCGACGTCGCGCTCCACGTCGATGCCGATCAGCGACAGCGCGACGCGCGCCTGCTGATAGGTTTCGGTGGTCTTCGGCTGAGTGGCGATCCGCTTGCCAACGAGATCCGCGGGCTTGCGGAACGGGCTGTCGGCTTTCACGATGATGCGGCCGTGATTGTCGAGCGCGGGTCCGAACAGGGTGATATCGCTGCCCTTGCGCGCCAGGTTGGCAAGGCCGATGGCGCCGAACACGCCGATGTCGAGCGATCCGGCCGCGAGCTGCACCTGCATCTGTCCGGGATCGCCGGCAACCCAGTTGACGTCGAAGTCCGCACGGAGCGCAGCGGGCACCGCGGTGATCGCGCCGCGCCAGATCGAGCCGGCACTTCCCGGCGTCGGCAGCGTGATGTTGACTACAGGTTTGGATGCCGCGACCGCCGGGCCGAAGACAAGAGGGGCGACTGCGAGGCCCGCGACACCCGCAAGCATCGTTCGCCGCGTCGGCAGATCCGCTGCGGCAGTGGTGCTACTATTTGAGCTCATGACTCCGTAACGATCCCAACGATTGAAGGAGCCGCCGGGCGGTTGCCGCCCGGCGGTGTCGATGGTCAGGAAACGACGAGCGTATCGTGGCTGTTGCGTCCGTCGGTGAAGCCGCGGTCCTTCATCCAGTGATAAGCCGGATCGAACAGCTCCGGCGAGTAGCGCTGCGCATGCGTGTAGCGCACGAAACGGCCGTCAAGCTCGTCGGGACGGATGTCTTCCTTGGCGATCGCCACGATGTAGTGCGCATACCGCCCGAAGTTCGCGTTGATCAGGTCGACGGCCTCATCGAGCACCTTAAAATATTTTTCGATGTCGAGCGCCTGCAGATCCGGAGACACCACCTCGGCGCCGCGATAGAATGTCAGCGCGATCAGGTGCGCGCCCTGCTTGAGCGCCAGGCTGATGAATGGCTCCATCACCGTTACGGCACGGACGCGGCCTTCCTTCATCGCCTGCAACCGCACCTCGGGCGCGCCGATATGCGTCGTAACGATCTGGTCCTTGGCAATCGCGCCTTCGAGCAGCCCGATCGTGGTATAGTGCGATCCGGTGAAATCGTTGATTCCGATGGCCACGCCTGCGAGGTCGCGCGGCGACTGCAGTTGTGCGTCGAACGAAACGATCGCCTGGGCCGCGATCGCGGGCCGCAGGGCAGCGATCTTGCCGCGGCCGGTGCCGCGTTCGATGCGGTCTATGCCGCCCCATTCGCAGACATTGAAGTTATCGGCCGAGCCGGCTTCGAACAGCGCTTCCTTCTGGCGCTTGAGCACATTCTTTTCCAGTTTGTCGTGATCCGCGTATTTCACGGAGTAATCGACATCGAGACCGGCTTTGGCGAAAAGCCCGTGCTCAAGGGCGACCAGGATTGGAAGGTCGAATACTGGTGGATTCGGCGAGATGCGGATTTTGGTGGGGTATGCGCTGATGGACGTCATGTCTTCTGCCTCAGGTTGGCGACGAGCGGACCGGCCCAGGTATCGATGCGAAGGCGCCTGCGACGCGGTAGCGTGACCTCAGGTGTAAGGCATGGCAGCAAGTCAGTGTTTTCGAATATTTGTGCCGCGGTGGCACAGAATCCATCAAATCGCCGCTCCCGAGAAATGTCGTTCCCAGCACGCTTTCATACTGGTGAATCTCCGACAGCACCTCATCGCTCATGTCACGAATTCGCAAACGTCCCGCCCCTTCAGTGGCGCCACGGCGACGGTGACCGCTCAGCTCCTCGCCTGCTTCAGGCCGGAGTCGGAACGAACTTGCACTGCCGATGGGATGCCCCTCGGCATGACTTCCGGGGGCGCGCGGGAGTGAGGGGGCGAGTTTCGGCGCGCCGGGCTGGGTTGCGCAGCCGAGCAGAGCGATTTCTATTTGAGTAGTGGTTCGTCGCCGTCGATAGGCCGTGCGAGGACGCGACCCCGCCTGTGCGTCAGCCGGAACTCGCGGGGAGCTCCCCGTTTGTCGTTCACTGTTCGGTCAATGTCGCCATCGTCCGACGCATATCCGGGAGCCGCCCATGACCGCGAAGATGAACAGGCTTGGCATCTTTACCGGCCTGGACATGCGCAATCGGACGCTCGAATTCATGAACGCCAATTTCGGCAAGGCGGGCGCCCACTATTACTGGATCTCGCGCGGCGTCGACGAACGTCCGGTCCGTGCGAACCGGATCCGGAAGTCGGTCTGTGTCGAAACCACGTTCTCGGGCGATCTCTCTGAGTTGAACTCATTGGTCGCTGAGCTCGAGCCTTTGATCGACAAGGTCTGGCATCATTGTGAGAGCACCGGCAACCGCGGCCGCACGGTAACGTTGAAGGTGAAGTTCTCCGATTTCGAGATCATCACCCGCAGCCGGTCCATCCCCGCCACCATGTCGAGCCGCGAAGACCTGGGGCGCTTGGCCGTTGGTTTGCTCGAGAAGGAGATGCCGCTTCCGAAGTTGGTGAGGCTATTGGGCGTCTCGCTATCGTCACTGCAGAGCGAGACGGAGCTTGAACCTCAATTGGATCTGCCGATCTGACGTAGACACTCGCCGGCATTTCTTCCGAGAGCCTTACCCTCGCGCCCGTCGCAATGCGGCTTCCAGCCGGGCCTGTCCTTCTCCCAACGGGCTTCTTCGGCCTCACCCTTAGCGACAGAAAGCCATGTCCGCTCGCATGTCGGCGATCACGGTAAGAGCGGACTCACTTTGCTCGACGGGAGTTCTTCCATTTTGACCCAAAACGGAAATGCACCTCCGGCCCATTTTAATTTTGACGTTGGCCTGTTTCGCTGGGTGAAGTTTATGATGCGGGAAACAACTTGTCCCTTATGTAGCGCGAAGTGGGTGTGAGCCGAACGCCGCGTGGCTTGCGCCAGACCGCTCTGTCGATCTCGTTCCTATCGCCAATTATCAGGCTGCCGGAGGCCTTTCTGGCGACAAAAATTGCATCGCTCATTTTTCTGCCTGAACGACGATTCTTGGACTTCACCTCTTTCCAAAGCTGGACGCGCCCAACTCTAAGCTTTGGCAGCTCTTCTTTGATCTCCCTGCGCAGGCAGTCCTTTTCGCTTTCGCGTGCGAGCTTCCGGCCACCGGGGAACATCCACAGCCGGTCGCGCCTGCGTCTGACCAAAAGAACTTTGCCGCGCTTCACCGCGACCAGCTTTGAGGACTTCGCCATTCTGCCAACTAATTGCCGTTCGTTAGAATCAGATTCGTCAATGATTATAGTAGCTTAAATCTAAAGATGAAATTAGTTAACGCCGCGGTATTTTAGTGCCTCTCGCTGCTAAAAGCCGTCAATAAATGGTTGATCTGTCAAGGTTTAGCGATAGCCTAACAATTCGACTGAAATTCAGAACCGAGCGACGATGGGCAGCATTGTTCTTCTCGACTTGATGGGTGGAGTTGCATTGCTGCTGTGGGGCTTGCACATGGTGCACAGCGGAATCCTGCGTGCGTTCGGTCCTGACCTGCGTCTGCTGCTGGCAAAAGCGCTGAACCGCTTCACCGCTTTTGCAGCCGGCCTTGGTTTGACCGCTCTGCTTCAGAGCAGCACCGCCACCGCCCTGATTACGAGTTCGTTTACATCAGAGGGTCTGGTCAGCTTGGTGCCAGCACTTGCGATCATGCTCGGCGCCAATGTCGGCACCACGCTGATCGTGCAAATCCTGTCGTTCAATATCGCCGCCCTCGCTCCCATCCTTTTCATTATCGGCCTGATTGCGTTCCGCAGCGGTCCGCGTTCGCGCATCAAGGACATCGGCCGCGTCTCGATCGGACTCGGCTTGATGCTGCTTGCGCTGCATATCCTGATGGACACGCTGGCGCCGGCCGAGAATGCTCCGGGCGTGCGTGTGTTCATGGACGCTATCACTGGCGATCCCGTGCTCTGCATTGTCTTCGGCGCGCTTGTCACCTGGGTGGTTCATTCGAGCGTCGCCAGCGTGCTATTGGTAATGTCGCTTGCCTACGCGCATTTCGTTTCGCCCTATGCGGCGTTGGCGCTGGTGCTCGGTGCCAATCTCGGCAGTGCGATCAATCCGATTTTCGAGGGAGCGCGCCGCGACAATCCCGCCAGCTATCGCCTTCCATTAGGCAATCTCGTCAATCGGCTGGTCGGTGTGGTGCTGGTGGGACCATTCCTGCACCCGATCGCGGACCATCTGCAATCGTGGCAGCCTGACCTCGCCAAGGCGATCGCACTGTTCCACATTGCATTCAACGTCGCGACCGCGGCTCTGTTCATCGGCTTACTCGACAGCCTGGCGCGGTTACTCAAGACGCTGTTGCCTCAACGTGCTCCGGAAACCGACCCGTCCCGGCCGCGGCATCTCGACGAGAGCGCGCTGGAGACCCCGTCGTTGGCACTGGTTGATGCAGCGCGCGAGGCGTTGCACATGGGCGACCACGTCGAGATCATGCTGCGCAAAGTGATGACGGCGATAATGACAAACGACCGCGAGCTAGTCGATCAGGTCTCACGGATGGACAACAGTGTCGACAGACTCGATGAAGCAATCAAGCTGTATGTCATCAAGCTTACCCGCGGTAGTCTCGACGATCGCGAGGGACGGCGGGCGATGGAGATAGTCTCCTTTACCATCAATCTCGAGCATATCGGTGATATCATCGACAAGAATTTGAGTGAACTGGCGACCAAGAAGGTCAAGCGCCGGTTCCAATTCTCTCCGGAAGGCGCCGAAGAACTTTTGGCTTTCCACAAGCGCACGATGGATTCCTTGCGGATTGCGTTCAGCGTCTTCATGTCCGGAGACCCAAACGAGGCGCGCAAGCTTTTGGTCGAGAAGGCCGCGTTGCGCAACGTAGAACTCGCTGCCACTGAACGACACCTTGACCGCTTGCGCGAGGGCCGTCCCGAGACAATAGAAACCACATCGCTTCATCTCGACGTCTTGCGTGACCTCCGGCGGATTCACTCGCACATCTGCTCGGTTGCCTATCCCATCCTCGACGCGGCTGGCGAACCAGTAGCAGGACGGTTCGCTGAACTTGAACCGATTGAGCGCTTGGGTACGAGCACTCACCCGGGTGTTTCCAATGTAGGGCCCTCCTGAACGGCCGCTTCTGGCCCGCAGCCGCCCGGAAAGGGCGGGCAGAGCGCGTCCGCTCTGCCCAGCCAGTTCAGACATCGACCTGTTC
>NZ_JAQMIL010000086.1:0-42034 GCF_029990105.1 Bradyrhizobium sp. Arg237L
CTCACCCGGGGCCCGGTCGTCGCGCTGCGCTACGCATGGCTCCGCGCGCCGCCCTCTCACCGCAAAAACCCGACCCACACCCGTTCGTTGAGAGCCTTGACTCACAAAGCCCCATATGAGGGTGGGCAAAGCGCAGCGTGCCCACCACCCACGTTCGGTGCAAGGAAAGGTGGGCACGCTGCGCTTTGCCCACCCTGCGGGATCTAAGCGGCTGCCGCGGCCGCTTTCAGCGCCGGCCGCTTGATCGCCAGCGCGATCGACGCTGCAACGAGGCAGAGTGCTCCGGCAATGAAGAAGGCGGGCAGGTAGCTTTCGTACACCGTCCGTGACAGGCCGGCGCCAAAGGCGGCGGCACCGGCGCCCAGTTGATGTCCGGCAAAGATCCAGCCGAATACGAGATTGGCGCGCTCGGCACCAAAACTCTGCGCGGTCAGGCGCACGGTTGGCGGCACGGTGGCGATCCAGTCGAGCCCGTAGAACATCGCAAACAGCGACAGACCGTAGAACGAGAAGTCCGTGAACGGCAGGAAGATGAGCGACAGCCCGCGCAAGCCGTAATACCAGAACAACAGCCAGCGGTTGTCGTAGCGGTCCGACAGCCAGCCCGAGATGATGGTGCCGAAGAAATCGAAAATGCCCATCGCGGCAAGCAGGCTCGCGGCCTGCACCTGGGGAATGCCGAAATCAAGGCACATCGGGATCAGGTGCACCTGGACCAGGCCATTGGTGGAGGCGCCGCAAATGAAGAAGGTCGCGAACAGGATCCAGAATACCGGGGACTTCGAGGCGTCGCGCAGCGTGCCAAGCGCCGCCGCCATGATCGGTGCATTGCTTGGCGGCGGCGCGGGGAGCGGCTCCTTGCCGGTGTCGCCGAACGGGCGGAGGCCGACGTCGCTCGGGCGGTCGCGCATGACGAGCAGCACCAGGAAGGCGGACAGGCCGAGCACGACGCATACCAGCGACAGCGCAATCCGCCAGCCGAAGCGCTCAGTGAGGCTCGCGAGCAGGGGCAGAAAGACGAGTTGGCCGGTCGCGACGCTCGCAGTCATGATGCCGATGACGAGGCCGCGCTGCGCGACGAACCAGCGCGCAGCGATCGTCGCGCCCAATACGAGCGCCGTCATGCCGGTGCCGATCCCGATCACGACACCCCACAGCAGCACCAACTGCCAGACCTGTGTCATCGCGAGCGAGGCAAGCAGGCCAGAGACCACGATGAGCTGGGCCGCCAAGGTCACATTGCGCAATCCGTAACGATTCATCAGCGCAGCCGCGAATGGCGCCATCAATCCGAACAGGATGAAACGGATCGAGAGCGCGGAGGAGATCTCCGCCGTGCTCCATCCGAACTCCTTCTGCAGCGGCACGATGAAGACGCCGGGCGCGCCGACCGTGCCTGCGGCGATCAGCGCGGTGAGGAAGGTGACGCCGACCATCACCCAGCCGTAATGGATATTGCGGCGGGTGAGGGTGGCCGCCAGCCAGTTCGAGATCATCGGGCCTCAGAAAATTCTACCTGGATGGAAGGCTAGCTTGTTAGGCACATACTGCCGCAAGGGGTGTATGACGTAAATGTCATACTTCCCTCATTTCAGGACATCCGGCCAGATTCTTGTTTTGACGCGTTTTCTTGACGCGAACCGGTATCCACTTCGCTCGAAAACGCTCTGTCTAGTGCGAGGCGCGCTCGACCGCGATCGCGGTGGCTTCGCCGCCGCCGATGCAGAGCGCGGCGACGCCGCGCTTCAGGTTCTGCGCTTCCAGAGCATGCAGCAGCGTCACGATCAGTCGCGCGCCGGTGGCGCCGATCGGATGGCCGAGCGCGCAAGCGCCGCCATTGATGTTGAGTTTTTCGCGGGGAATTCCGAGGTCGCGCTGCGCCGCCATCGCCACCACTGCGAAGGCCTCATTGATCTCGAACAGATCGACGTCGCCGGCGCTCCAGCCGACCTTGTCGAGCAGCTTGCGGATCGCCGGGATCGGCGCCGTGGTGAACCATTGCGGCTCCTGGCTGTGGGTGGCGTGGCCCTTGATCTCGGCCAGCACCGGCAGGCCGTCGCGATCGGCCAGCGAACGCTTGGCGAGGATCAGCGCCGCGGCGCCGTCGGCATTGGCGGAGGAGGCGGCCGGCGTGATGGTGCCGTTGGGGCGGAATGCCGGCTTTAATCCGGGAATTTTGGCAGGGTCGACCTTGAGCGGATGCTCGTCATTGGCGATCACGCGCGGGCCCGCTTTCTCCGTGATCGTGATCGGCACGATCTCGGCCTTGAAGGCGCCGCCCTCGACCGCGTTACGCGCCCGCGTCAGCGTCTCCATCGCGTAAGTGTCCTGGTCCTTGCGCGTGAACTGATAGGCCTCCGCGGTCGCCTCGCCGAAATCGCCCATCGAGCGCCCGGTCTCGTAGGCGTCCTCAAGTCCGTCCATCATCATGTGGTCGATGATGCGGTCATGGCCGGCGCGATAGCCGCCTCGCGCCTTGGCAAGCAGATAGGGCGCATTGCTCATGCTCTCCATGCCGCCGGACACCACGATCTCGGCCGAACCGGCCTTGATGATGTCATGGCCGAGCATGGTCGCCTTCATGCCGGAGCCGCAGACCTTGTTGACGGTGGTGGCGCCGGTCGCATCGGGCAGTTTGGCGCCGCGCGCGGCCTGGCGGGCTGGCGCCTGGCCCTGGCCAGCCGGCAGCACATTGCCCATGAACACTTCATCGACGCGTTCAGGCGAGAGCTTTGCCCGCTCCAGCGCCGCACCGATCACATGGGAACCGAGCTTGTGCGCGCTGAACGGCGACAATTCGCCCATGAAACGGCCAAGCGGCGTGCGGGCGGCGGAAAGGATGACGACGGGATCGAAGGCATTGGCCATGGCGGGCTCCCTGGAGGATTCTTGGTCACATGATGATGACCATATGATGCGCCGCAAAAATTGCAACGCCCGCCCGCATGAGAAATTGTCGTGCTTCATCCGCACCGCCGTCATCATCCGCGAAGGCGGATGATCCAGTAACCACAAAACGACGTTCGGTGGTTACTGGATGCCCCGCCTTCGCGGGGCATGACAACTAGCGCTTCCGCCCCAGGAACCCCTGCATCAGCCGCTGCGGTTCGCCGGTCAAGAAGGATTTCCCGAACACGCCCACGCTCAAATTGACCGACTCCGTCAGCGGCAGCTCTTCCCATTGCCGCAGCAAATCCTTCTGGATGCGCAGCGCCTCGGGGCCGCATTCGAGCAGCGCCGCCACGGTGTGTTCGACCTCGGCGTCAAGCTCGCCTTGTTTCGCGACCTTGTCGACGAGGCCCCAGGCGAGCGCAGTCGGTGCGTCGATGTTCTCAGCGGTCATCACCAGCCAGCGCGCGCGGCTCCAGCCGATCAGCCTCGGCAACAGCGCCGCATGGATCACCGAGGGGATGCCGACGCGCACCTCGGGCATGCCGAACTTCGCGTCATGCGCTGCGATCCGGAAATCGCAGGCCGCGGCCACTTCCAGCCCGCCGCCGAGACACCAGCCCGGCATTCGCGCGATGACCGGCGCCGGGAATCGGCGCACGGCCTCGCAGAGGTCGCGCAGTCGCGTGATGAAGATTTCCGCCGACTTCTGCTCGAGCTTGGCCATCTCCTTGATATCGGCGCCGCCGATCATGCTCTTCTCGCTCTGGCCGGCCAGGATTACCGCGCGGATGTCGCGGTCATCGGCAAGCTTCTCGAATCCTTCGCGGACGCCATCGGTGACGGCCGAGCTCAGGATGTTCAGCGAACCGGCGTTGCAGACGGTGAGGCGGACCACGCCGCGGGAATCGCGGTCGACGCCGCAATGGGTATTGAGCATTTCCATGGGATCATCTCGAGGCAGGGGACATCCAGCCACTTCCCGGACAATGGCGGCGCTTGTCAAGCCGCCGCGCAACCGCTGTTGCGATGCAGCGGTGCGTACAATAGAATGATGAATATCATTTAATCTCACCTAAAAGGAGTTGCCATGGCCTTCGCCGATACTGCCGATCTGCTCTCGCCAGCGTCCCGCCGCGAGCGAGTGGTGAATTGGCAGGCGCCTGGACCGACCGCGAAGGTCGCTGCCGCGATGTCGGGCATGGAAGCGATGTGCGGGATTCGCGACGGTGTCCTGCCGCCGCCGCCGTTCGCCAAGCTGATCGGTTTCCGGATGGCGGTCGTCGAGCCCAGCCGGATCGTGATGGAACTTGATCCCGAGGAGAGCCTCGAGAACACGATCGGTCTCCTGCACGGCGCGACCGCCGCGGCGTTGCTCGATACTGCCATGGGCTGCGCGATCTCGACCATGCTCCCCGCTGGCCAGACCTCTGTTACGCTCGACCTGAAGCTCACATATCTGCGACCGCTCTCGGTGCGTTCAGGCACGATCCGCGCCGAGGGCAAGGTCATCAAGCTCGGCCGCCAAAACAGCTACACCGAAGGTTTCGTCCGCGACGGCGCCGGCAATCTTGCAGTGCACTCTACCGCGACCTTCGCCATGATCGGTGGCGCGAATTTGAAATAGCTACAGCTTTCTTTACGTCTTGATGCTATTATATGACCGGAAACATCCAATGAGACCCCCATGCGTTATTCGAAAGAACACAAGGCGGAGACCCACGAGCGGATCGTGAAACAGGCCTCGGTCAGGCTGCGCGAGCGCGGCGCCCATGGCATCGGCGTCGCCGACCTGATGAAGGAGGTCGGACTGACCCATGGCGGCTTCTACGCCCATTTCGATTCCCGCGAGGCGCTGGTGATCGAGGCGTTCGGCTACGCCATGGACCGCGCCAACGAGCGCTGGCGCAAGATCGTTGAGGAGACGCCGCCGGAGAAGCGGCTGGCGACCATCGTCGATTCCTATCTGACGACGACGCACCGCGACGATCCCGGCCGCGGCTGCGCGGTTCCGTCTCTCGGCGCCGAGATCGCCCGCGAAAGCCCGAAGACGCGCAAGGCGTTCGCCGCCAAGCTGGAGCGGATGATCGATATGGTGGCCGACCAGATTCTGGACGTGCCGCCGAAGGCCGCACGCAAGCAGGCGATGGCAGCGCTCGCGACCATGATGGGAACCGTCGTGATGTCCCGCATCGCCGGCAATAGCGAGTTGTCCGACGAGATCCTCACCGCCGGCCGCGAAGCCGTATTGCCTCGTGCTGCCGCGAAGCCCGCGGTGAAGAAGCCGCGCGCCAAGGCGCACTGAGGCAAGTCAGGCTAGTAATTGTTTACGTCGTCCCGGGCTTGACCCGGGACCCATAACCACGAATGTCAGTTGTTTCTGGTGCTGAGGCCACAAGCGTCTCGCACAACAACGCGATCCTGTGGTTATGGGTCCCGGCTTTCGCCGGGACGACGCGGTGTTGTTGTGGCGGGCGGCTCATACCCATTGAACAACGCGCGCTCGTCCTCGACCGTCTCGTAGATATAATCCGCCACCGCGCGGATGCGGGCGAGGTCCTTGCTGTCGGCGTGCATCAACAGCCAGAAGGTGCGTGAGATCCGCACCTCGTCCGGCAGCACAGGACGCAATTCCGGATGCGCCGTCGCCATGAAATGCGGCAGCACCGCAATGCCGTAGCCGGCGATGGTCGCGTTGAGCTGCGCGATCAGATTGGCGCTGCGGAATTTGGCGGAGATCTTCGGCGAGACCTGCGGCAGATAGTCGAGCTCGGGCGTGAACAAGAGTTCCTCGATATAGCCGACGAAGCGATGCGTCGGCAGATCGCTGCGCGCGGTGATCTTCGGCGCGCGGCCGAGATAGGCGGGCGCCGCGTAGAGGCCGAGGCTGTAATCGAGCAATTTGCGGCCGACGATGCGGCCTTCCTTCGGCATCGACAGGCTGATCGCGATATCGGCCTCGCGCTTCGACAGGCTGAACAATCGCGCGGTCGCCACCAACTGCAGATCGACATCGGGATACCGGTCGGTGAATTTAACCAGGCGCGAGGCCAGGAAGTGGCTGCCGAAGCCGTCGGGCGCGCCGATCCGGACCGTGCCGGTCAGATGCGCGCGCGAGCCGCCGACCGCCTCCTGGTTGGCGACGATGGTCGATTCCATCGCCTCCGCGCTGTCGGCGACGCGCTGGCCGGCTTCGGTCAGGAGGTAGCCGGTCTTGCGGCGGTCGAACAACTTCGCCGAAAGGTGATGCTCCAGCCGGTCGACACGGCGGATCACCGTGGCATGATCGACGCCGAGTTGTTTTGCCGCAGCCGACACCGATCCGCCGCGCACGATGGCGAGCACGAAGCGAAAATCATCCCAGTCGATCGCGCCGCCTTGATCCAGCATTTCCGCACATCTATGGTGCAATTTATCGGACTTGAATCCCATAAAATGCGGGTCGATAGGGTTTGTAAAGCGATCTAGGTGCGGATCAGGCGTTCGGCCGGGACCAGGGAGGTTTTCATGCGTTCAATCGGACATTTCATCGGTGGCAAGGAGGTCAAGGGCACCTCGGGCCGGACGGCCGACGTCTTCGAGCCGATGACCGGCGATGTGCAGGCCAAGGTGGCGCTCGCCTCGAAGGCCGAGCTGCGCGCCGCGGTCGAGAATGCCAAGGCCGCGCAGCCCGAATGGGCGGCGACCAACCCGCAGCGGCGCGCCCGCATCATGATGAAGTTCCTGGAACTGGTGCAGCGCGACTACGACAAGCTCGCCGAGCTGCTCGCCCGCGAACACGGCAAGACCGTTCCCGACGCCAAGGGCGACATCCAGCGCGGCCTTGAAGTGGTCGAGTTCGCCTGCGGCATCCCGCATCTGATGAAGGGCGAATATACCGAGGGTGCCGGCCCCGGCATCGACATCTATTCGCTGCGCCAGCCGCTCGGCGTCGTTGCCGGCATCACGCCGTTCAATTTCCCGGCGATGATCCCGATGTGGAAGTTCGCGCCCGCGATCGCCTGCGGCAACGCGTTCATCCTCAAGCCATCCGAACGCGATCCGGGTGTACCGATGATGCTCGCGGAATTGATGATCGAGGCCGGCCTGCCGCCGGGCATCCTCAACGTCGTCAACGGCGACAAGGAAGCGGTCGACGCCATCCTTGACGACCCCGACATCAAGGCGATCGGCTTCGTCGGCTCCTCGCCGATCGCGCAATATATCTATGAGCGCGCGGCCGCGACCGGCAAGCGCTGCCAGTGCTTCGGCGGCGCCAAGAACCACGCCATCGTGATGCCCGACGCCGACATGGACCAGGCGGTCGACGCGCTGATCGGCGCCGGCTACGGCTCGGCGGGCGAGCGCTGCATGGCGGTCTCGGTCGCGGTTCCCGTCGGCAAGACCACCGCCGACCGTCTCATGGAAAAGCTGATCCCGCGCGTGGAAAGCTTGAAGATCGGCACCTCGATCGATCCCTCCGCCGATTACGGCCCGCTGGTGACGCGCGAGGCGGTCGAGAAGGTGAAGGGCTATATCGACATCGGCATCAAGGAAGGCGCGACGCTTGCCGTCGACGGCCGCGGCTTCAAGATGCAGGGCTATGAAAAGGGCTTCTATCTCGGCGGTTCGCTGTTCGACAACGTCACCAAGGACATGCGGATCTACAAGGAAGAGATCTTCGGCCCCGTGCTGTCCGTGGTGCGCGCGCATGATTACAACGAAGCGCTGGCGCTGCCGTCCGATCATGACTACGGCAATGGCGTGGCCATCTTCACGCGCGACGGCGATGCGGCGCGCGATTTCGCCGCCAAGGTGAATGTCGGCATGGTCGGCGTCAACGTGCCGATCCCGGTGCCGATCGCCTATTACACCTTCGGCGGCTGGAAGAAGTCTGGCTTCGGCGACCTCAACCAGCACGGCCCGGATTCGATCCGCTTCTACACCAAGACCAAGACGGTCACCTCGCGCTGGCCGTCGGGCGTCAAGGAAGGTGCGGAGTTCTCGATCCCGACGATGAAGTGACCTCGCGCGAGGCGGGCGCTATGCAGTTCGCTCTGAACGAGGACCAGATCGCCGTCAGAGACATGGCGCGGGCGTTTGCGGCGGAGAAGATCGCGCCGCACGCGCTGCGCTGGGACGAGGAGAAGCATTTTCCGGTCGACGTGATGCGCGAGGCGGCGGCCCTCGGCATGGGCGGCATCTACATCAAGGACGATGTCGGCGGCTCAGCGATGACGCGGTTCGACGCGGCGCTGATCTTCGAGGCGCTCGCGACCGGCTGTCCGACAGTGTCGGCTTACATCTCCATCCACAACATGGCGTCCTGGATGATCGATGCCTTCGGCAACGACGCGCAGCGCCAGAAGTGGCTGCCAAAGCTCTGCACCATGGAGCTGTTGGCGAGCTATTGCCTGACCGAGCCGGGCTCGGGTTCGGACGCCGCGGCGCTGCGTACCCGCGCGGTGCGCGACGGCGATCATTATGTGCTGAACGGCCAGAAGCAGTTCATCTCGGGCGCCGGCGGCGGCGATCTCTATGTGGTGATGGTCCGCACCGGCGGCGATGGTCCCGGCGGCATCTCGACATTGGTCATTCCCGCCGACACGTCCGGCCTCTCGCTCGGCGCCAATGAGCGCAAGATGGGCTGGAATGCGCAGCCGACCCGCGCGGTGATCTTCGAGAACGCGCGCGTGCCGGTCGAGAACCGGCTCGGCGAGGAGGGCATCGGCTTCAAGATCGCGATGGCCGGGCTCGACGGCGGCCGGCTCAACATCGCCGCGTGTTCGCTCGGCGGCGCGCAGAGTGCGCTCGACAAGGCGCTCGCCTATATGAAGGACCGCAAGGCGTTCGGAAAGCGGCTCGATGAATTCCAGGCGCTGCAGTTCCGCGTCGCCGACATGGCGACTGAGCTGGAGGCCGCGCGCACCTTCCTCTGGCGCGCCGCCGCCGCGCTCGACCGTAGGGATCCCGAGGCGACCAAGCTTTGCGCGATGGCAAAGCGCTTCGGCACCGATGTCGGTTTTGAAGTCGCCAACCAGGCGCTGCAGCTCCACGGAGGCTACGGTTACCTCAGCGAATATGGCGTCGAGAAAATCGTGCGCGATTTGCGCGTGCACCAGATCCTGGAAGGAACCAACGAGATCATGCGGCTGATCGTGGCGCGGAAGTTGATTGAGGGAGCGCGATGACGGCTGCCGTGCAGGATGAAGGCGACCTGATCGTTCGCCGCGAAGGGGCGGCGGGCGTGATCCGCCTCAACCGTCCCAAGGCGATCAATGCCATGACGCTGGAGATGTCTGAGGGCATCGACGCGGCGCTGGACCAGTTCGAGGCCGATCCTGCTGTTGCCGTCGTGCTGCTGGAAGGCGCCGGCGAACGCGGCCTCTGCGCTGGAGGCGACATCCGCGGGCTCTATGAGAGCTCCAAGGCGGGAGGCGATCTCGGCAAGCGGTTCTGGCACCAGGAATACATCATGAACGCGCGGATCGCGAAATATCCGAAGCCATACGTGGCGTTCATGGATGGTTTGGTGATGGGCGGCGGCGTCGGCCTGTCCGGCCACGGTTCGCACCGTGTCGTCACCGAGCGCACGAAACTGGCGATGCCCGAAGTGGGCCTCGGCTTTTTTCCTGACGTCGGCGGCACTTGGCTGTTGTCGCGTTCACCGGGCGAAGTCGGCGCTTACTTTGGCCTGACCGGGCAGACCATGAACGGGCCCGATGCGATCTATGCGAAATTCGCCGACGCCGAGGTGCCGTCGTCGAAATTGCCCGAATTGCGCGCGGCGCTGACGAAGGTCGGCGCCGGTGTGACACACGCCGAGGTCAGGAAACTGATCGACGGCCTTGCGACCGGAGAGACATCGGGTCCCGCAGCGGCGATGCAGCCCAGGATCGATTCCTGGTTTGCGCATGATCGCATGGCAGACATCATCGCATCGCTGCAGCGCGACGGCTCGGAGTTCGCGCTGTCGACGTTGAAGGTGCTGAACGAGAAGTCGCCGCGCGGCATGGTGGTGACGCTGAAGCTGTTGCGGCTGGCACGCACGTCGTCCTCGCTGGAGGAATGCCTGGTGCGGGAATATCGCGCCGCGCTCGCGGTGTTCGCCAGCGACGATTTTCGCGAGGGCGTGCGCGCCGCCGTGATCGACAAGGACCGCAATCCGAAATGGTCGCCGCCGCGGGTCGAGGACGTGACCGCGGAGATGCTGGCGCCATACTTCGCCGAGATCGGCGCCGACGAATTGATATTCGAAAAATAGAAGACAGGACGGGGAGGACATCGAGATGGCAACGATCGCATTCATTGGTCTCGGCAACATGGGCGGCCCGATGGCTGCCAACCTGGTGAAGGCCGGCCACAAAGTGGTGGCCTTCGACCTAGTCGCGGCGTCGCGCAATCAGGCCCAGAGCGATGGTGCTGCGATTGCGGAAAGCAGCGCGGCCGCGGTGAAGGACGCCGACATCGTCATCACCATGCTGCCGGCCGGCAAGCACGTGCTGTCGGTGTGGAACGAGGTCCTGCCTGCGGTGACCAAGGGGGCGCTTATCATCGACAGCTCGACCATTGATGTCGAAAGCGCGAGACAGGCGCATGCGCTTGCGGCCAAGCATGGCGTCTTGTCGGTGGATGCACCGGTCTCCGGCGGCACCGGCGGTGCCAAGGCGGCGACGCTCACCTTCATGTGCGGCGGCGAGGAGAAGGCGTTCGCCGCGGCCAAGCCCGTGCTCGAGAACATGGGCAAGAAGATCGTGCATTGTGGCGGCCCCGGCGCAGGGCAGGCGGCCAAGATCTGCAACAACATGATCCTCGGCATTTCCATGATCGGCGTCGGCGAAGCGTTTGTGCTGGCGGAGAAGCTCGGGCTCTCGCATCAGGCGCTGTTCGACGTCGCCTCGACCTCGTCAGGCCAGTGCTGGGCGATTACGAGCTATTGCCCGGTGCCGGGCCCGGTTCCGACCTCGCCCGCCAACAACGACTACAAGCCCGGCTTCGCCGCGAACCTGATGGTGAAGGATCTGACGCTCGCGCAGGACGCCGCCAACACCGCCGGTGCGGTCACGCCGCTCGGCAAGCATGCCCAGGAAATCTATAAGGCGTTCGATGCCTCTGGTAACGGCGGGGTCGACTTTTCCGGAATTATCCAGCACGTTAGGGCGCTCGCCGGAAAATAACTTTGCTCGTAGCCCGGATGGAGCGAAGCGAAATCCGGGACAGCTTCGTCTCCTGGCGCGGCCTGCCCCGGATTGCGCTTCGCTCCATCCGGGCTACGGTCTAGCGACCACGAGGGCGCGGAGGGAATGACCTGATGACGACCTTTCAGGAAGCGCGCGCGTTTCTGCTTCAGCACCGCACAGACTATGAGACCGCGGTAAAGAGCTTCCGCTGGCCCGATCCGGTGCCCTTCAACTGGGTGCTGGATTGGTTCGATGCGGAGCTCGCGCAAAATCCTGACAGCCGCGACCGCGCGGCGTTGTGGATCGTCGATGCCGGCAGCGACCGTGAGACGAAGCTCTCCTTCGCCACGCTGTCGCGCCGCTCCAATCAGGTTGCGAATTTCCTGCGCGCGCAAGGATTGAAGCGCGGCGATCATCTGCTGCTTCTGCTCGGCAATGTCGTGCCGCTGTGGGAGACCATGCTGGCCGCGATGAAGCTCGACGTCGTCGTGATCCCTGCGACCACGCTGCTGACGTCAGACGAATTGCGCGACCGGCTCGACCGCGGCAAGGCGAGGGCGGTGGTCGCCACGCAGGACCATGTCGGAAAATTTGCCGCCCTCGGCAGCGAAAAGCTCGTGCGCATCGTGGTCGGTGCGACGTCGCAGCAAAACGGCTGGCTGCCGTTCGAGCGGGCGGCGGATGCGTCGGAAACCTTCACGCCTGACGGACCGACCAAGGCCGACGATCCGATGCTGCTCTATTTCACTTCGGGCACCACGGCCAAGCCAAAGCTGGTGCGGCACAGCCAGCGCAGCTATCCGGTCGGTCATCTCTCGACCATGTACTGGATCGGCCTGCAGCCGGGCGACGTGCATCTCAATATCTCTTCGCCCGGCTGGGCCAAGCACGCCTGGAGCTGCTTCTTCGCGCCCTGGAATGCCGGCGCCACCGTGTTCGTGGTCAACCAGCCGCGCTTCGACGCCAAGTCGCTGCTTTCAACCATCGGCCGCTGCGGCGTCACTACGCTCTGCGCGCCGCCGACCGTGTGGCGCCTGTTCATCCAGGAGAAGCTGTCGAGCTTCAAGGTGTCGCTCCGCGAAGTCTGCGGCGCCGGCGAGCCGCTCAATCCGGAAGTGATCGATCAGGTGCAGGCGGCCTGGGGCCTGACCATTCGCGACGGCTATGGGCAGACCGAGACCACTGCGCTGGCCGGCAACTCGCCGGGCCAGAAGGTCAAGATCGGCTCGATGGGCCGGCCGCTGCCCGGCTATCGCGTCGAGATCACCGATCTCGACGGCAATCCGACCCGGGAAGGCGAGGTCTCGCTGGTACTCGGTGCCGACAGGCCCGCCGGCCTGATGCAGGGCTATCAGGGCGATGATGGCAAGCTCTCGGGGGCCGACGGCGCGATCTATCGTAGCGGCGATGTCGTGTTCAGCGACGAGGAGGGCTATTTGACCTTCGTCGGCCGCACCGACGATGTGTTCAAGTCATCCGATTACCGCATCAGCCCGTTCGAACTCGAGAGCGTCCTGCTCGAGCATGAGGCGGTCGCGGAGGCCGCCGTCGTGCCGAGCCCCGATCCAATTCGGCTCGCGATCCCGAAGGCCTATGTGCTGCTGGCCGCAGGCGTCGAGCGCACGCCGGAGACGGCGCTGTCGATCTTTGGGCATCTGCACACGCGCCTCGCGCCGTTCAAGCGCGTCCGCAAGATCGAGCTCGTCACCGAGCTGCCCAAGACAATCTCCGGAAAAATCCGCCGCGTGCAGTTGCGCCGGCTCGAACATGAGGATAATCGCGAGGACAGTTTGCGTGGCGTCGAGTTCCGCGAGGAAGAATTCCCTGAGCTGCAGAGAGTGCGTGCAACGGGATCGGAGAACTAGCGAATGAACGAAGTCTGGAAGAAGCCGCCGGTGTCGCTGGAAACGTATCAGGGCATGGTCGGCAAAGAGATCGGCGTGTCCGCCTGGCACCTGATCGATCAGAAGCGGATCGACACTTATGCTGATGTGATCGAGGATCACCAGTTCATCCATGTCGATCCCGAGCGCGCGAAGGAAACCGCGTTCGGCACCACGATCGCGCACGGTTTCCTGACGATGTCGCTGCTCAGCATCATGTCGTATCAGGTGATGCCCGTCATCGAGGGCACGACGATGGGCGTCAATTACGGCTTCGACAAGCTGCGCTTCATCTCGCCGGTGCGCTCCGGCAAGCGCGTCCGCGGCCGCTTCGTGCTTGCCGAGGCCAAGCTGCGCAAGCCGACCGAGCTGGCGTCGCGCACCAATGTCACCGTCGAGATCGAGGGCGAAGAGAAGCCGGCGCTGGTCGCCGACTGGCTTGCCCTGATCTACTTCGCCTGAAGCTCCCCCGCTCGTCATGGCCGGGCTTGACCCGGCCATCCATCGCTGCTCAAAACGCTCTGATTTTTGATGGATGCCCGGGTCAAGCCCGGGCATGACAAACCGGGAACATACTTCATGACAATCAGGTTTGACGGACGCGTCGCCATCGTCACCGGCGCGGGCAATGGCCTCGGACGGGCGCACGCGCTGGGGCTCGCGAGCCGCGGCGCCAGGGTTGTGGTCAACGATTTCGGCGGCGCGCGCGACGGCACCGGCGCCTCGCTGTCGCCGGCGGAGACCGTGGTCGAGGAAATCCGGAAAGCCGGCGGCACCGCGATGGCCGATGGCGCCGACGTCTCGAATTTCGAGCAAGTCACGGCGATGATCGAGCGCGCGACCAAGGAGTGGGGCAGCGTCGACCTGCTTTGCGCCAATGCCGGCATCCTGCGCGACAAGTCGTTCGGCAAGCTCGAAGTCGCCGATTTCCAGAAGGTGCTGGACGTCCATCTCGTCGGCACCTTCTACTGCTGCAAGGCGGCGTGGGCCGGCATGCGCGACCGCAATTACGGCCGCATCGTGCTGACGACGTCGTCCTCCGGCCTCTACGGCAATTTCGGCCAGGCCAATTACGGGGCCGCCAAGGCCGGCATGGTCGGGCTGATGAACGTGCTCGCGGAGGAAGGCCGCAAGAACAACATCCGCGTCAACACCATCTCGCCGACGGCCGCGACCCGCATGACCGAAGAGCTGTTGCCGCCGCAGGCGCTCGCGCTGATGAAGCCCGAAGCGATCACACCGGCGGTAGAATATATGCTGAGCGAGGATGCGCCGACCCGCACCATCATGGGCGCCGGCGCCGGCTCGTTTGCGGTGATCAAGATCCTAGAGACCGAGGGCATCAACCTGCCACCCTCCGAATGGACGCCCGATGCCGTCGCCGCGCATTTCGCTGAGATCAGCGACATGTCGAAGGCCAAGGCGTTGCAGGGCGCTTTCGAGCAGACGCAGAAGTACGTCGCCCAGGCGGCGGCAAGAGCAGGGATCAAGCTCTGACGATGCCCATCGCCGTCGTCGGCGCCGGCCCCGCCGGCCTGATGGCGGCCGAGGTGCTGGCGCAGGCCGGCGCGGAGGTCACGATCTACGATGCGATGCCGTCGGCCGGCCGCAAATTCCTGATGGCCGGCCGCGGGGGGCTCAATCTCACCCACAGCGAGCCGCTGCCAAAATTCCTCGCGCGCTATCGCGAGGCAATGCCGCATCTTGCGGCCGCCATCGAAGCGTTCCCGCCGCAAGCGTTGCGCGACTGGAGCGAGGCGCTGGGTCAGCCGACCTTCGTCGGCTCCAGCGGCCGGGTGTTCCCGAAAACGTTCAAGGCCTCGCCGTTGCTGCGCGCCTGGCTGCGCCGGCTCGACGGCGCCGGCGTCCGGCTGCTGCTCCGGCATCGCTGGACCGGGTGGGACAATGACGGCCGCCTGCTGTTTCAAACGCCGGAAGGAGCACGCGCCGTTGAAGCCCGCGCCACCATCCTGGCGCTCGGCGGCGCGAGCTGGCCGCGGCTTGGATCTGACGGATCATGGGTGGATGTGCTCGCGGCGAGAGGCGTAAAAGTCTCGCCGCTACGGCCGGCCAATTCCGGCTTCGCCGTCGCGTGGTCGGATATCTTCCGCGATCGCTTCGAGGGCCAGCCGCTCAAAGGCGTCGCGCTGAACTTCGGCAGCCAGCAAGTGCGCGGCGAAGCCATCATCACCCGCACCGGCATCGAGGGCGGCGCCATCTATGCGCTATCGGCCGATTTGCGCGAGGCGATTCTCCACGACGGCGAGGCAACGCTCCATATCGCATTACGGCCCGATCTCGGGATCGACGAGCTCTCCACGAAGCTATCGATGCCGAAGGGCAAGCAATCCTTCTCGAACTTCCTGCGCAAAGCTATGAATCTCGCGCCCATCGCCATCGGCCTGTTGCAGGAGGTGGCAAAAACCTCAGGCTTGTCTCTGCCGTCGCAGTCTCCCGCCGATATCGCTCGCCTCGTCAACGCCGTGCCGCTGCGTCTTGCCGGCACAGCACCGATCGCCCGCGCGATCTCCACCGCCGGCGGCATCGCATTCGACGAACTCGACGCCAACTTCATGCTTCGCCGCTTGCCCGGCATCTTCGCCGCCGGCGAGATGCTCGACTGGGAAGCCCCGACCGGCGGCTATCTATTGCAGGCGTCGTTTGCGACCGGTGCCGCTGCGGGGCAGGGCGTGTTGAAGTGGCTCGACGCGTAGGGTGGGCAAAGCGAAGCGTGCCCACCTTCTCTTGCACCGACCGTGAATGGTGGGCACGCTACGCTTTGCCCACCCTACAAGGCTAACTACAAGGCTAACGCCTCACGGATGGCTATGTGAAAGCGGTGTTCCTCGGGGCAAATCTATCGTCACCCTCTCGGTGATCTGTTTGAGAGTGAGCCAGTTGTTGAGCCTGTCTGCACGCAAGAACACAACCAGCCCCCAAATGGTACATATGAAAAATATCAATCCGACCGCGGCAACAACTGGTTGCCTGACTGCAGCGAGCAATCTCTTCATGAGTATGTCTTCGGGATGATTGGTGAACGAGCGTCTTTTTGAAAATACTACCGAGAATTGTATATCTCTTTCGTCCCGCTTAAACAACACCGTCGCTTCAGTACCGCAATGTGTCCCGATCCGGGGGGCGCCTCGGATTGTGAGTACACACCCTAGTTTTCAGTCGGCTTAGCTCAACAGGTAGAGTGTCCGCATTGTAGGTGGGTGGTTGTTGGTCCAACTCCGGCAGCCGGCTCCAAATCAATGCGGGCTGGAGCAGGGGTAACTCGCGGGCTCATAACCGTGAGATCGCCGGTTCGCGGACCCTTGAGGCGGCCAGCGTGGTTCGTCGTGGTCCTTCTGGCTCTGATCTTTATTACGACGCTCTCGAAGAGCTAGCCCACGCTAGTTGCACATAGCCTCGCAATCGCAGCCGAAGGCGCTGTACGACGTCCAGATTTCTTGCGCAGCGCGGCACAGTTTTAACTGCCATCAGTTCGACGGTTGTGCTCTCCTTGGCAGCGCGACCTCTCGCTGACCACTCAGCCCCCAGCCCCGGTCGGCGGAGAGGAAGCGCGCCCCGGCGTTGATCCCACGATCGCGCCGGGGCACGATCGCGCTGGTCGCCTTGGTCATGAGTTGAGCTGGAGTGGCAGCCATGGTGCAGAACCTCGTAGCCGGATTGGTCGTGGTGGCTTTGATTGTCATGGGCGTGCTTGCCTACGCCCAGAAACATGAAGGGTGCTTGCACGGGCACTCGCTTCAAACCTTCAAGCCCTGTGGATCAGTCAGCGCTGAAATGTAGCGCTGGCCGCGATGCTACGAATGCTTGTCGATTAGCACGAGCCACTTTGCTCGATTGAGAGAGAAAACGAGCGCCCGCCTACAATGCGGGCGTTCGGATAGCTCATCAGGGCCGACGCCTAAATCCCATTCGGCGTGCAGGCCATCAGCAGCTTGGCCGATTCGAGAAGCTGATGTTGGCTTGAGCCTTTGATTATCCGGCTTAGGTTCGGCAGCACAAAGACGATTTCGTCATCGTCTTGCATGGCATAGTGATTATCGTGCTCTTCTTCGGTGATGATGACGGCACGCCTCAGTGCCATGCCGGTTTCTCGATTAATCAGTTCTGTAGCCTCAGCCACGGCCTGTTTCGTCGGAATGTTGCTGTCGGGGGGGTCCCGGTCCAATATGTGTCCACGGTTGTTCCACACCTCAACGATCACTCTCGGAAGGTCGGTGTCGGGGTAGGAAAGAGTTGGCTGTGTGATGTCTCTATCTTCAGTGCCCCGAGCTGTCTTCACTTTCCTGATGATGGCCACGGTCAATTCCTCCCTAATGAAAAGCATTTTGCAGTAGGGCGCTACGCAGTCGTAGCAATTTATGCCTGCAAGCTAGCGTTGTACATGCGCCAGATTAGCGCGTGAACTAGACAGCGCCTCTGTCATATAGGCGCTGCGGTCGACCGGATGTTCTCCATCGGCTTTTCGTCGCAGACACGCGGAGTGCTGGTTCGTGAGTTGAGGTCGACCAGCGTATCCTGACAGATTCAGGCAAAGATCCGGCTAGCGCAGCTTGCCGCGCGCGGCGACCGGCAGTGTGCCGATGATCTCCTCGCCGCGCACCATTACCACTTCGTCCATCATGTTGACGACGACGCAGACGTGATTGGGCACGATGCGGACGACGTCGCCGACATTGGGCCGCGTGTTGCTGCGGGAGAGATCGAGAAAGCCGTGCTCCTCGGCAAAGCGCGCGATCTTGGCCTCGGGATGTTCGAGGATCAGCCCGTGGCCTTCGAGCCCGCCGGTGTCCGTGGTCAGCGTCTTCGAGCCGGCATCGAGGATGCCGCGATCGGTAGCGGCGCGGCTCACCACCGTCGAATAGATGTGCAGCGCGCAGTCGTCCCAGGTGGCGACGCCGGCGGCGACCTGCATGCGGTCGTTGTAGATGTAGGTGCCGAAGCGATGCTCGGTCGCACCTTTCAGCTTGCCGAGATTCTTCAGGTTCGGCGTGCCGCCGGTGGACACGATGGCCGCGTCAAGGCCGTGCGCGCGCACGCCGGCCAGCGCCTCGTCGAAGAACTTCTGCGCATCCGCCCAGCCGGTTTCGGTCGGATACAGCATGAAGCCGGCAAATTGCAGCCCCTTGCTGCCGGCGATCTCCCGCGCCAACGCGACCGCCTCAGTCGGCGTCTCGACGCCGGCGCGCTTGCGTCCGGTGTCGCATTCGACCACGACTGACAGCGTGCGGCCCGAGGCAGCCGCGGCCTTCGGGAGGTCGGCGACAACAACCGAATTGTCGGCCGCCACGGTGACGTTTGCCTTGCCCTGCAGCGCGCCGAGCCGCGCCATTTTCTCGTCGCCGAGCAAATTGTAGCTGATCAGGATGTCGGAGATCCCGGCATCCGCCATGATCTCGGCCTCGCCGAGCTTCTGGCAGGTAATGCCCTTGGCGCCGGCCGCGATCTGCATCTGCGCCAGCATCGGGTTCTTGTGCGTCTTGATGTGCGGACGATGCGCCACGCCCGCGGCATCGCACGCCGCCTGGATGCGCGCGATGTTGCGCTCGACGCGGTCCATGTCGATCACGGCGCAGGGCGTGCCATATTCACGGGCGATCTTTGCGGCGAGGGGAGAGGTCATGGATTATGCCTGTTCAATTTCTTCGCGCAAGACTTCGAGCTCGAGCCAACGGTCTTCCGCTGCGGAAAGCTCCTGCTGCGCCTTGGCGATCGCGGCGGAGGCGTCGTCGAATGTCTTGCGATCCTTCGCGTAGAGGTTCGGATCGTCAAGCAGCTTCTGCTGCTTTGCGATCTCCGCGTGCAATCTCTCGATCGTCTTCGGCAGCGTCTCCAGCGCGTGCTTCTCGTTGAAGCTCAGCCGCCGCTTTGGCGCGGAAGCGGGCGCCGCAGCCTTCGCTTCCTTTTTCTCCTCGACAACCGCCGTCTTCACCGCTTCGCGCTTCAAATCCGCGCCGCGCTGCGCCAGCATGTCGGTGTAGCCGCCGGCATATTCGATCCAGCGGCCATTGCCCTCGGGCACGATCACCGACGTCACCACGCGATCGAGGAAATCGCGATCGTGGCTGATCAGGATCACCGTGCCCTCGTAGTCGCCGAGCATCTCCTCGAGCACGTCGAGGGTGTCGAGATCGAGGTCGTTGGTTGGCTCGTCCAGCACCAGGAGGTTCGATGGCTTTGCCAGTGCCCGCGCCAGCATCAGCCGGCCGCGCTCGCCGCCGGACAGCACTTCCAGTGGCGTGCGGATCTGCTCCTGCGAGAACAGGAAGTCCTTCATGTAGCTGACGACATGCTTTGGCTTGCCGCCGACCATCACATGGTCGCCGCGGCCGCCGGTCAGAGCATCCGACAGCGTCGACTTCGGATCGAGGCTTTCGCGGTGCTGGTCGAGCGTCGCCATTTCCAGGTTGACGCCGAGCCGCACACTGCCGGCATCGGGCGCCTCCGCACCGGTCAAGAGGTTCACCAGCGTGGTCTTGCCGGCGCCGTTCGGGCCGACGATGCCGACGCGGTCGCCGCGCTGGATGCGGATCGAGAAATCCTCGACAATCTTGCGCTCGCCGAACGCCTTGGCGATGTTCTTCGCCTCTATCACCAGCCGTCCGGATTTCTCTGCCTCCGCAGCGGCGAGATTGGCGCTACCCGCAGTGCCGCGATAGTTCCGCCGCTGCGAGCGCAGCGCATGCAGATTGGCAAGCCGCTTGACGTTGCGCTTGCGGCGGCCGGAGACGCCGTAGCGCAGCCAGTGCTCCTCGTTGACGATCTTGCGATCGAGCTTGTGCTGATCCCGCTCTTCCTCCGCCAGCACCTCATCGCGCCAGGCCTCGAACGCGCCGAAGCCGCGATCGATCTGCCTGATCTGGCCGCGGTCGAGCCAAGCGGTCGCGCGCGACAAATTGGTGAGGAAGCGGCGGTCGTGGCTGATCAGGACCAGCGCGCTACGCCGGTTCTGCAATTCGCTTTCCAGCCATTCGATGGTCGGCAGATCGAGATGGTTGGTCGGCTCGTCCAGCAGCAGAATGTCGGGCGAGGGCGCCAGCACCCGCGCCAGCGCCGCGCGCCGCGCTTCGCCACCCGAGAGATGCGCGGGATCTTCATCGCCGTGCAGCCCGAGCTGCTCCAGCAGATAGCGCGCCTGATAATGGTCATCGCCCGGCCCGAGCCCGGATTCCACATAGGCGTGCGTGGTGGTGTGATTGCCAAAATCCGGCTCCTGCGGCAGATAGCGGATGGTCGCGCCCGGCTGCACGAAACGGTTGCCGGCGTCAGGCTCGACAAGTCCGGCCGCGATCTTGAGCAGCGTCGATTTGCCGGAGCCGTTGCGTCCGATCAGGCACACGCGCTCTTCGGCCGAGACCGACAGCTCGACGCCCGTCAATAGCGGCGTGCCGCCGAACGTCAGCCTGATATCCTTGAGCTGGATGAGAGGAGGCGCCATCAACCTTGTCCTGGTGCGGTCTGTTCAGCGCGGCGGCGCTGGATGCGGCGGATCGCGGTGTCGAGCGCCGAGAGGAATGCCGAGCGGTCGCGCGGCGAGAATGATCGTGGCCCGCCGGTGACCTCGCCTGACGAGCGCAGGTCGGTCATCAAATTGCGCATCGCCAGCGTCATGCCGATCGATTGCTCCGTGAACGGTTTGCCGTTCGGAGCAATCACGTCCGCGCCCGCCTTCACGCAGCGGCTTGCCAGCGGAATGTCGGCGGTGATGACGATGTCGCCATCTCCGGCGCGCTCGGCGATCCAGTTATCAGCAGCATCCATGCCGGAACCGGCGGCGACGCGTTCGATCAGCGGGTCCTGCGGCACACGGATGAAATTGCCCGCGACCACGCTGACGGGCAGCCCGTGGCGGAGCGCGACACGATAGATCTCGTCCTTCACCGGACAGGCGTCGGCATCGACATAGATGCGGGTGGGGTTTTCAGTTGGCATCACGGCTTGGCGGTTCATTCGTGGGCCGCATGTAACCCATCGGGCGGAAAATTGCGAGGCCGCCCGCAGGCTTGCCACGGACGGTTGATGGCGTACGATCCTGTCAGAAAATAACTGAAATAAGGGGAACCCCATGAGCAATCCTCAAACCCACCGCGTCTCGGCCTATAACACCTCGAAAGAGTCCGAGAACAAGATCCATGACGACACGGTAGCGCGGCGGTACGGCTTCTCGGGCGGGCTGGTCCCCGGCGTCGACGTGATGGCCTATATGATGCACCTGCCGGTTGCGAAATGGGGCCGCGATTTCCTCGAGCGCGGCTTGATTGACGCGCGTTTCGTTAAGCCGGTCTATGACGGCGAACAGGCCGAGGTGAGGGGCGAGCAGCGCGACGGCGCGCTGGCGATCGAGGTGTTCAGCCGCGGACAGCTTTGCGCCACCGGCAGCGCGTCGCTACCGACTGCGGCGCCCGCTGTTTCGATCAAGGATTACACCGAGGTCCCCGCGGTCGCCGAGCGCAAGCCGGTAAACGCATCATCCTACGAAGTCGGCAAATGGCTCGGCACCCGCCCGTACGTCTGGGCCGGGGACGCCGCGACGGGATATCTCGCCGATATCAGGGAGACGGACACGATCTACACGCGCGAAAATCTCGGCCATCCCGGCATGCTGCAGAAAGTGATGAACAAGTTGCTCGTCGACAACGCCATCCTCGGCCCCTGGATTCACGTCGGCAGCCGGATGCAGCTCCTCTCGGCCGCGAAGACCGGCGACGAGCTGACGGCCCGCGCGCGCGTCACCGCCAATTACGACAAGAAGGGCCACCGCTTCGTCGAACTCAACGCGATCGTGGTCGCCAACGGCACCACGCCGCTCGCGCATTGCTGGCACATCGCGATCTACCAGCCACGCGAGCAAGCCGCGGCGTAGCCTCTTCGCCTCTCTCTACGGGAGATCCGTAGCCCGGGTGGAGCGCAGCGTAACCCGGGGCCGCTCGCCAACGCTGATGCAGAAGTCCCGGGTTGCGCTGCGCTCCACCCGGGCTACGAGCTCCCTTCGCCTCTCCTCGGCAGGCGGCCTACGCCGCCTCCGCCTTCTTCGCGTCCTGGATCGCGCGCCACACTTTTTCCGGCGTCAACGGCATGTTGATGTGCTTGATGCCGTATTCCGACAGCGCATCGACCACCGCATTCACCACCGTCGCGAGGCTGCCGGCGCATCCCGCTTCGCCGCAGCCTTTGGTGCCGAGCGGATTCGACTTTGCCGGCGAGGGGTGATCGCCGACTGCCATGGGCGGAATGTCCTCGGCGCGCGGCAGCGCATAGTCCATGAACGAGCCGGTGATCGGCTGGCCGGAGGCATCGTAGTTGACCTCTTCCATCAGCGCCTGGCCGATGCCCTGCGCGACGCCGCCGTGCAACTGGCCCGCGACGATCATCGGATTGACGATGGTGCCGAAATCGTTGACGCCGGTGTAGCGCACGATCCTGATCACGCCGGTGTCCGGGTCGATCTCGACCTCCGCGACATGGCAGCCATTGGGGAAGGTCGACGGCGTCTCCTTGGTGGCGTGGTCGACGTCAAGCGTATCAGGCCCGCCCTCGGCAATCTGGCCCTCGCGCATCCGCTGCGCGAGCTCCATGATGCCGATCGAGCGATCGGTGCCGGCGATGGTGAAGCGGCCATCGGCGAATTCGATGTCGGTTTCGGAGGCTTCCATCACATGCCCGGCCGCTTTCTTGCCCTTCTCGACGACGAGCGCGGAAGCTTCGACGATGGCCTGGCCGGTCGCGGTGATCGAGCGCGAGCCGCCGGTGCCGTTGCCGAACCGCACCAGATCGCTGTCGCCCTGTTCCAGCTTGATCTTGTTGAAGGGCACGCCGAGCTGGTCGGACAGCACCTGCGCGAATGGCGTCGCGTGGCCCTGGCCGTAGTCGAGCGTGCCTGTGGTGAGCGTCACCGATCCGTCCGGATCGAACGTGATCTTGCCGAGTTCGCCGCTCGGCGGCGCGGTGACCTCGAGATAGGAACCGACCGCGATGCCGCGCAACTTGCCGTCCTTCTTGCTCTCCCGCTTGCGCTTGCCGAAATTCTCGTAGTCCGAAATCTCCAGCGCCTTCTCGAACACACCCTGGAAATCGCCGCTGTCATAGGTGACGCCGGACGCGGCCGGGAAGGGCAGTTGTGACGGCTTGATGAAATTGCGCTTCCGTAAAGTGAGCCGGTTGATGCCCATCTCGTCGGCGGCCTTATCGATCAGCCGCTCCATATAGTAATTGGCCTCGGGCCGGCCGGCGCCGCGATAGGCGCCCATCAGCGTGGTGTTGGTCAGCACCGTCTTGATGTCGACGCCGAGCAGCGGCGTGCGATAGACGCTTGCGAGATTCTTGCCGGTGTTGAGCGACAGCGGCCCGGGCGCGACGCCGGTGATGTAGGCGCCGAGATTGCCATAGCCGGAAAGCCGCACCGCCAGGAACTTGCCATCGGCATCGAGCGCGAGCTCGGCATGGATGAGCTGGGCGCGACCCTGGCTGTCCGACAGGAAGCTGGTCGAGCGCTCATCGGTCCATTTCACGGGACGCCCGAGCTCCTTCGCCGCATGCGCGATGCAGGTATATTCGGGATAGTTGAGGTTCTTCATCCCGAAGGAGCCGCCGACATTGGCGGTCAGGATCCGCACCTTCTCCGGCGGCACATTGAGGATTTTTGCTAGAGTCGCCTTGTTGCCGGAAACGCCCTGCGTCGGCACCTGCAGCGTATAGCGCTCGGTCGTCTTGTCGTAGGCCGCAAGCGCCACGCGCGGCTCCATCGAGACGACAGCGACGCGGGTGTTGACGATGTCAAGCTTGGTCACATGCGCGGCACCGGCGAAGGCGGCCTCGATCTTGTCGGTGTCGCCATAGTGGTAGTCGAGCGCGACATTGTTCGGGATGTGGTCGTAGAGCTGCGGCGCGCCGGGCTCGGCGGCCTCGGCGGCATCCGTCACCGCCGGCAGCGATTCGATATCGAGCTCGACGGCTTCGGCCGCATCGCGCGCCTGCGCCGCCGTTTCCGCCACCACGAAGGCGACGGGGTCGCCGACGAAGCGGACCTTGTCGGTCGGCAGCGGCAGGCGGTTGGTCTGCAGCAGTGGGGAGCCATCCCGGCTTTTCAGCGGCATGCCACAGGTGAAGGGGTTGTAGCTGGCGGCCGCGAGGTCGGCCCCGGTCCACACCCCGAGCACGCCCGGCATCGCCCGGGCCGCCGAGGTGTCGATCCCCTTGATGACGCCGTGGGCGTGGGAGGAGCGCACCATCCAGCAATAGGCCTGGCCGGGCAGGGAGAAATCGTCGGTGTATTTGCCCTTGCCGCGCACCAGCGTGTCGTCCTCCTTGCGGCGGACCGGTTGCCCGACACCGTATTTTTGCAGTGCGATGGCGTTTTCGAGGGCAGCGGGAGATGTGTGATCTTGCATGGTAAATAACCTGAAATGCCGCGATTTGGAGCAATTTCGCAGTGTTTCGACCAGATAACGTAGGGTGAGTTCAGCGACAACGCCCGATTAGGCATGTCGCGTGTGATGATTTGTTGCGTAGGCCTTTGGCGCTGCTAAAGTTTCCGTGAAGGGAAATTCTTCGACGGGCGCCTGCGCCGGCGGAAAGACAGTGTTGATGAAGGATGACACGCGGCCTTGCGTCGGCCTTGTGGCCCGCGAGAGCCCGTCAGGGTTGGCTACGGCGGCCGTCGAAAGCGGCGTTTACGCCGCGCTCGACCTTGGCACCAACAACTGCAGGCTCCTGATCGCCTGTCCCACCGGGGACGGGTTCCGCGTGGTCGACTCCTTTTCGCGAATCATCCGGCTTGGCGAGGGCATTTCGGCGACCGGTTCCATCAGCGACGCCGCGATCGAACGCGCGATCGCCGCGCTCTCGATCTGCAGCGACAAGATCCGGTACCGCAGGGCCCGCCGGCTGCGGCTGATAGCGACGGAGGCCTGCCGTGCCGCCGCCAATGCCGACAGTTTCCGCGCCCGCGTCGCCGCGGAGACCGGCATCAAGCTCGAGGTGATCGACCGCGAGACCGAGGCGACGCTGGCCGTGATCGGCTGCTCGCCGCTGCTCGACCGAAGGGGCCGCGGCGCGATCCTGTTCGATATCGGCGGCGGCTCGACCGAATTGGTGCGGATCGAGCGCGATCCGGCAAGGCCGGATGCGGCGCCCCGGATCAAATCCTGGATGTCGATCCCGTTCGGCGTGGTCAGCCTTGCCGAGCAATTCGGCGGTCGCGATGTCACAAAAGAGTTGTATGCGCGGATGGTCGCCGAGGTCGCGCAATATATCGCCCCGTTCGCGGCCGAGCACGGCACGGATTTGCGCGACATGCATCTGCTGGGCACATCAGGCACGGTGACGACGCTGGCCGGCGTATTCCTCAACCTGCCGCGCTACGATCGCCGCCGCATCGACGGCATCTGGATGAACGATGCCGACGTGACCGCGACGATTCAAAAGCTGCTCGGCATGAGCTATGAGGAGCGCATCAACAATAGCTGCATCAGCATCGAGCGCGCCGACCTCGTGCTCGCGGGCTGCGCGATCCTCGATGCCGTCAGGAACGCATTCCCGCTGCCGCGGCTCAGGGTCGCCGATCGCGGCCTGCGCGAGGGCATGCTGGTCGAGATGATGCGCGAGGACGGCGCGCTGAAGGCGTGCCTGCACGTGCCGTAGCGAGCATGATCCGGGAAAGTGGGAACCGGTTTTCCGATAAGATCATGCTCCAACAAAAGAGAGGGAGATTATGATCCGATCAAATTGATCGGATCATAATCCAGAGATACTTTATGGCGAAAGATTCGACCGGCCGGCTCCACGTCACGGTCAAGAGCGGCGGCAAGCGGAAATTGTCCTCGAAGCTGTGGCTGGAGCGGCAACTCAACGATCCCTATGTCGCGAAGGCCAAGGCGCAGGGCTACCGCTCGCGCGCGGCCTTCAAGCTGACCGAGATCGACGACAAATATCGGCTGCTCAAGCCGGGCATGACCGTCGTCGACCTGGGCGCCGCGCCCGGCGGCTGGAGCCAGGTCGCGGTCAAGCGCGTCGGCGCTGTCGACGGCAAGGGCAAGGTGATCGCAATCGACCTGTTGGAAATGGGCGAGATCCCCGGCGTCACCTTCGCGCAGCTCGATTTCCTCGACCATGACGCGCCGGACAAACTGATCGCGATGATGGGCGGCCGCGCCGACTTCGTAATGTCCGACATGGCCGCCAACACCACCGGGCACCGCAAGACCGACCAGCTTCGCATTGTCGGCCTCGTCGAGACCGCCGCGGCCTTCGCCTGCGACGTGCTCAGCCCCGGCGGCGCGTTCCTGGCAAAAGTCTTTCAGAGCGGCGCCGATGCGGAGCTATTGGCGCAATTGAAGCGCGACTTCGCAACCGTGCGTCACGTGAAACCCGCCGCCAGCCGCCAGGATTCCTCCGAACGTTACGTGCTCGCGACAGGGTTCCGCGGCGGCGTCACCAAGAGCGAGGGGCGCTCATGACGAATCGCGTCAGGCTCGCTGGTCCGCTCGCTGCGGCAGGAGAAAAACCAGCGCCGCGATGGCGGCTGCGAGGGCGCCTGAAGCCGCATATCGGCTGAGAGCCAAGCCGCCGTGATCGAGGGGCTTGTCCAGGAAATCGCCCACGGTCGCTCCAAGAGGCCGGGTCAGCACGAAGGCGACCCAGAAGAGAAGCGTCCTGGACAGATTGGTCCAAAGGTATGCGCCAGCGACGATGGCGATGCCTGCTGCGAAGACCAGGGCTCCGCCGCGATAGCCAAGCCCGGTCGAGTCGGCCATCCAGTCTCCGAGCGCCGTTCCGAGCGTTTGCGAAAACAGGATCGTGACCCAATAGAAGGCTTCCGCCGCCTTGTTGTCGATCGATGCAATCGAGACCGACCCCATCGTTCGATGCCAGACCGCGAGCGATGCGACGAGCAGTGCCGCGAGCAGGGAGGAGCCGCCGAGATAGCCGATCCCGAGTGACCGGTCCACGAAGTCTGCCAGCGTCGTGCCGACGGTGGTCGTTGCGATGATGACCGTCCAATACAGGAACGGATGGAATCGTTTCGCTGCGATCTGGGCGGCGACCACCACGGCAAAGATGATGGCGAAAATCGCCGTACCAACCAGATAGCCGAGACCCATCGACATCGTCACGGCATCGCCGCCGGTTTCGCCCAGCGTCGTGGCCAAGATCTTGACGATCCAAAAGCCCAACGAAATGGCTGGCACCTTGCCGGCGTCGTCGACGCCGCCGTTCTCGTTGATGAATTCCATAGGCTCTTCACTCCGGAGATTGAGGGGATCGAATGGAGGCACTTCTAGGCCTTCATCGAATCCATCACAGCCAGCAGCTCGGCGAGGGCCTTCTTGCATTTGGCGGCATCGGGAGTGCTTTCGCGGACGGCTTCGAGCGCGCGATCGATAGCCTTGTCGACCGTGTGCCAATCGGCGGCGGCCCGGGGTTTCAATCCGGCCTCCACCTCATCCCACTTTGTCTCGAGGTCCTTGATCCGCGCCTTCGCGCCCGGAAAATCGCGCTCGTCGACCAGGGCGGCGACGTCGATGACAATGCTGCGGAACGGGCTCAGGTCTCCGAGCTTCGACGCGGCGGCTTCGGCGCGTGGCCACAAGGACACGCCTCCATTGGCGTTGGGGACCGACTGAGCGGCAACGACCGCAAGAAGCCCGGCGGCGAGGGTAAGAATCTTCCTTTTCATCATGCTCTCCATGGTTAACTGGCACGGACCTTGGTCGATCTCATTCGCCAAGGTAGGCCGCGGCCTTGTGGGTGCGGCCGTCTTCGAAGGAAATCCAGGCAACCAGAGCCACGATCACCGCGAGGAAGACGAGGCTGGTGTGGATCGTGCCGAAGCCGAGACCGCCATATTCGCGTGCCTGCGACAGCAGGTCTCCGAACGACGCGCCCAGTGGACGTGTCAGGATGTACGCCAGCCAGAACGTCAGCACGGCGTTGGTGCCGAGGGCATAGGCCGCCGCGATCGATGCGATCAGAGCCGCGAACGCCACGACGCCGACGTTGAACCCGAGGCCCAGGGCTTCCGTCGCAAGATCGCCCGCCGCTGTCCCGAGCGCGAAGGTGGACAGAATCGCAGCCCAGTAGAAAAGCTCGCGGCGCGTGGTCACGATGGTTTGGATCGACAGCGTCCGCTCCACGGCGTACCAGACGGCGAATATGGCGGCGAGGATGAGGGCGAAGACCGCCGTGCTGACGTAAAGGCTTATCTCCAGCCTGTCCGTCAATGCATCGGTGATCTGGGTGCCGACGACGCTGACCAGCACCACTGTCAGCCAGTATATCCAGGGTATGTAGCGCTGCATGCGCAACTGCGCGATCAACGCCACGATGAGGAAGCTAGCCATCAGGAGCCCGGTTACGGTGGCCCCGAGACCCACATGCACGGCAAGGTAGTCCGCGCCCGTCTCGCCGACTGTCGTTGACATGATCTTGATCACCCAGAAGATTAGCGTGACTCCGGGGACCTTGTTCAGCATCGGCGCGCCAGTGCGTTCAGGATAGGACACTTTGCGGAACTCCAATCGGGGATGTCTTGCGGTGTTGCCGAATTTCGAATGGAGCGTGCCTGTCCCAACTTAGCTCCGACTTAGGGGCGCGATCGTGCCGAAGGATGAACGGGAGTAGAGCTAAGTATCGGCTAAGTCGGAGCTGTCATGCTTCCCGGGGAGGCCCAGACCCGACAGGAGAACCAGAGGAAAGATGATGTCCCGTTCACGGACCGTAGCCTGCTCGCTGGCCACTGGCATTGCGACGGCCGAGACTCCCGGCGCAGCCGCGAACGATGCCGGTCCGCCGGCTCCATAGCGGGTGCCGACTGTCATGCGAGTGCTGCTGGTCGAAGACGACAAAATGATCGGCGCGGCCGTTCTGGAGGCGCTGAAGGATGCCGCCTACGCCGTCGATTGGGTCAGGAACGGCGATCTCGCCATCGCGGCGATCCACAGCGAGACCTACGATATCGCGCTGCTCGATCTTGGCCTGCCCCTCGTCGATGGCCTCGATGTTCTAAAACGAGTCCGCGCGGAACGCGCGCGCCTTCCGATCATCGTACTGACGGCGCGCGACGCCTTGAGCGATCGCGTGGCTGGTCTCGACCTTGGTGCCGACGACTACTTGGTCAAGCCATTCGAGATCGGGGAATTGCTGGCGCGCATGCGCGCTGTACTGCGGCGCGAAGGCAGCGGTACGCCGCCGGTTCTCACCAACGGCCGGCTTTGGCTTGATCCAGCCACGCGCGAGGCGACCTTCTTGGGTGAGCAAGCGGTACTGAGCGCACGCGAATTCGCTCTGGTTCAGGCGCTGCTGATGCGGCCTGGTGCGATCCTGTCCCGCAGCGAACTCGAGCGCCAGATCTACGGCTGGACCGAGGAAGTCGAAAGCAATGCTGTCGAATTCCTTATTCACGCGGTGCGCAAGAAGCTGGGTGCCATTGCGATCAGGAACGTTCGCGGCGTTGGGTGGATGGTGGATCGTCCTACATGCTGAAATCGTTGCGCGCACGTCTGTTCGTCGGCCTCACGGCGATTATCGTGCTGACGGGAGTGATCGGAGGCACCTTCGCTTATCTATGGGCCTACAGCGAAGCCATCGAAATGCAGGACTCGGTCCTGATCCAGGTCGGCACGTTCGCGCTGAACGCTTCGGTCAGGGAAAGCCAGCCCGTCAACGGTGTCGACGCGGAGGCCGAGGTTGCGGTCATCGAACTGGGAACGTCGCCGCGCGGCTCGGCCGACGACCGTAATCTCTGGACGCTGCCGGACGGATTGCACAACGGCGTCTATAGAGGGCAGCCGATTCGCCTGTTGCTGCGCACGCGCGCCGACGGCAGCCGATTCGCGGTGACGCAGCGCACGGAGATCCGCACCGAGATCGCAGACGACATGGCGTTGCGGACATTGCTGCCGATTGTCGCGCTGGTTCCATGTCTTCTGCTGGTGACAGCATTGGTGATCGCAAGTTCGTTCCGACCGATGGTCAAGCTGGCTCATGATCTCGATGCGAGAAGGGGCGACGACATCCATGAATTGAAGGCGGCGGGAATGCCGAGCGAGTTACATCCGTTTCTCGTGTCAATTAACGGATTGTTGGATCGCATGCGCGGCATGATGGAGCAACAGCGGCGGTTTATCGCAGACGCGGCCCACGAACTCCGGACGCCGATTACGGCGCTGAGCCTTCAGGCCGAAAATCTGGATCCGCGCGAAATGCCGCCCCAGGCGCGCGAGCGTCTCAACGCGTTGAAGAGCGGCATGCGGCGAACCAAGCATCTGCTCGAGCAACTCTTGGCACTTGCGCGCCAGGATGCCGTGCAAGCCACGGTTTGGGAGACCGTCTCTCTCGACGAGATAGCGAAGGAAGTCGTCGCCGATCTTCTGCCGGAAGCCGCCGCGCGAGACATAGATTTGGGCTTTAGGATGGCCGAGACTGTTGCGGTCAGCGGTGATGCGCTGTCGCTTGCCTCGGCCGTGCGCAATCTCGTCGAAAACGCGGTCAAGTTCACGCCCGATAGCGGAAGCGTCGACCTTGGGGTCTATCGTGAAGGCGAGATGGCGGTCCTGCAGATCGAGGACACCGGGCCGGGGATTCCACCGAGCGATCTCGACCGGATATTCGAGCCGTTCTTTCGAGGTGAGCGGCCGACGGGGGAGGGATCCGGGCTTGGATTATCGATCGTGAAACGGATCATCGATCGTTGCGGTGGCTCGATCGCGTTCGAAAACGTCAACGGGACCGGCCGATCGGGCCTTCGCGCGACCATCAAGATGCCGTGCAAGAGCAACCCATAGTTTTGGGGTTTAGCCTGCCCCCAATGCGACCGCGATATTGTAGGTCGCAAAGCTCGCCAGATACGCCAGTGTGAGCATGTAGAAGAAGGTGACCGCCATCCATCGCCAGCCGCCGGTCTCGCGGCGGATCACCGCGAGCGTCGAGGCGCATTGTGGGGCGAAGATGTACCACACAAGCAACGACAAAGCGGTGGCGAGGCTCCATTTGGTGGCGAGCACATGGCCGATCTGGTCGGCGGCTTCCTTGCCACCTTCGATGGCGTAGACGGTGCCAAGCGCTGCCACCGCGACCTCGCGGGCGGCCATGCCGGGGATCAGCGCCACCGCGATCTGCCAGTTGAAACCGAGCGGCGCCAGCAGTGGCTCGATCGCCTTGCCGATGATCGCGGCGAGGCTGTAGTCGATGGCGGGATCTTGGGCACCGGTCGGCGCGGTCGGGAACGATGCCAGGAACCAGATCAGCACCATCATCGAGAAGATCGTCGTGCCGGCCCGCTGCAGGAACATCTTCGCCCGCGTGTAGACGCCGATGGCGATGCTCTTCAGCCGCGGCAGTTTGTAGTCGGGCAATTCCAGCATGAACGGCGCAGGGGCGTAATCGCGCAGCATGAAGAATTTGACCAGGAACGAGACGCCGAGCGCGCTGGTGATTCCAGCCGCATAGAGGCCGAACAGGACGAGGCCACGCAGGTTGAACCAGCCCCACACATCGCGGTCCGGAATGAACGCCGAGATGATCAGCGTGTACACGGGAATTCGTGCCGAACACGTCATCAGCGGCGCGATCAGGATGGTGGTCAGGCGGTCGCGCCGGTTGTCGATCACGCGCGTCGCCATGATGCCGGGGATCGCGCACGCAAAGCTCGACAGCAGCGGAATGAAGGCGCGGCCGTGCAGGCCGGCGCCGCCCATGATGCGGTCCATCAGGAACGCCGCGCGCGCCATGTAGCCGAAATCTTCCAGGAGCAGGATAAACAGGAAGATGATGATGATCTGCGGCAGGAACACGATGACGCTGCCGACGCCGGAGATGACGCCGTTCTGCAGGAAGCTCTGCAGCAGCCCTTCCGGCAGCGTGTCATGCACGAACTGGCCGAGCGCGTCGAAGGCCGAGGACAACAGCTCCATCAGCGGCTGTGCCCAGGCGAACACGGCCTGGAACATCAGGAACAGGATCAGCGCGAGGATGAAAAGTCCCGCCACCGGATGCAGCACCACCGCGTCGATCCGGGCGGTCCAGGTGTCGGGCTTGGCCGGTAGCGAGACGGCGGAGGCGATGATGCGGTCGGCCTCGCGCTGGGTGGCGCGCAACTCGGAGGCGGTGAGGGGCTGCCATCGATTCGGCCCGACGGGTGGCTGCTCTTGCGCCGCGATCTCGTCGGTTCGACGCAACAGTTCCGCGATCCCGCCTTTGCGAACCGCGATCGACGTCACGACGGGCACGCCGAGCGCCTCGGACAATTTCGGCACGTCCACGCTCACACCGCGGCGGGCCGCAATGTCGAACATGTTGAGCACCAGCATCATCGGCCGGCCGGTGTTCTTCAGCTCCAGCAGCAGGCGGATCGTCAGCCGCAGGTTGGTCGCGTCCGCGACACAGAGGATGAGGTCGGGCACGGCCTCGCCAGAGGTGCGGCCGAGCACCATGTCGCGGGTGATTTCCTCGTCCGGGCTGCGCCCGCGCAGCGAATAGGTGCCGGGCAGGTCCACCACCGAAACCTGCCGTCCGGCGGGGGTGACGAAAAACCCTTCCTTGCGCTCGACGGTCACGCCCGGATAGTTCGCGACCTTCTGGCGGCTGCCGGTCAGCGCATTGAAAAGCGAGGTCTTGCCGCTGTTGGGCGTGCCAACCAGCGCGAGATGCAGCAGTGGGGCTTCCATCGCGTTACCGCTCGCTCCATCAGGCGACGATGATCGCCATGGCCTCGCGCCGGCGCAGGGCGATCGTGACGTTTTCGACCCTGACCGCGATCGGGTCGCGTCCAACGATCCCCTCGTGCAGCACCTCGACCCGGGCGCCCTCGACGAAACCGAGCTCGATCAACCGGCTCTCGAGTTCGTGGCCGGCGAGCGCTGAAGCTGCCTCAGCTACGGCCAGATGCTGGATCACGCCCGAATATCCCCGCTTGGCCAGTCCCAACGGCTGAGATGTTCGGATATCGGTTTGTTCGCTCATCACACGTGTTTTTCAGCCGGGCGCGAAACGGTCAAGCGCTGCGACCAACACGAAGCTGGGATTTAGAACGATTACAAGTTGGTGGCGCGGGTGCTATCCCAATCGCTGATCCCGCGCGTCCTGCGTTCCTTCGGTTGCGGCCTTCACGGCGGCGGTGGCCGCGCCCTTGCGGCTGGAGATCTCGACCGCCTTGCGGCCGGAGATCTCGTGGCCGGCATCATCGGGCATCTGCCAGAAGAACCAGGCTGATGCCGCGGAGATGACTGCAACCACCACGAAGGCTGGTGCGAACATGGTCGCGCTTAAGTCGCTCGCACCGTGCAGCAACATCGTCGTCTCCACCGAGAACGCGCCGACCGCGACGCCGGCGGAGATCGCAAGCTGCTGGTTGACGCTGACCAGCGTTGTGGCGCGGCTCATCTGCGCCGGCTCGACCTCGGCATAGGCGACCGTGTTGATGGCGGTGAACTGCAGCGAGCGGAAGAAGCCGCCGACCACCAGGATGATCATGATCAGGAGCAGCGGGGTCGTCGATGTGAACAGCGCGCAGGCGGCAAGGAAGAGCGAGCTCACCACAGCATTCACCGTCATCAGGTTGCGGAAGCCGAAGCTGCGGATGATGCGTGCGGCAAGCGTCTTCATGCCCATGGCGCCGACGGCGGACGCGAAGGTGACGAGGCCGGACTGGAACGGCGACAGCCCGAAGCCGACCTGCATCAGCAACGGCAGCAGGAACGGCAGAGCGCCGACGCCGAGGCGGAACATGAAGCCGCCGATGATGCTGGCGCGCAGCGTCGACAGGTTCAGCAGGGAGAAATCCAGCACCGGCGATCCGGTCCGTCGTGCGTGGATGACGTAGAGCGTCATCGAGATCGAGCCGACCGCGATCAGCGAGGCGACAACCGTCCATGGCAAAAGGTTGAGGCCGGCGACCGAAAGCCCGAAGGCGATACCGGCAAGGCCGATGCCGGCGAGCACGAGGCCGTAGAGGTCGAACGGCTCCGGGTTCTCGCTCTTGATCGGATCGATGTATTTCAGCGCCATGAAGATGCCGAGGAACCCGATCGGAATGTTGATCAGGAAGATCCAGTGCCAGGAGAAATAGGTGGTGATGAAGCCGCCGAGCGGCGGCCCGATGACGGGGCCGATCAGCGCCGGCACCGTCACCCACGCCATCGCGTTGACCAGCGCGCTCTTGTCGACTGAGCGCAATAGCACCAGCCGCCCGACCGGTGTCATCATCGCCCCGCCGAGGCCCTGCAGGATGCGCGCGAACACGAAGTCGGTGACCGAGGACGACAGCGCGCAGCCGATCGATCCCAGCATGAACACACCGACCGCCCCCGCAAACACCATCCGCGCGCCGAACCGGTCTGCGGTCCAGCCGCTCGCCGGAATGAAGACCGCAAGCGAGAGCAGGTACGAGGTGATCGCGAGCTTCAGCGTCAACGGACTGGTGCCAATATCGGCCGCAATCGCCGGCAGCGAGGTCGCAATAACCGTCGAATCCATGTTCTCCATGAACAGGGCGGTCGCGACGATCAGCGGGATCAGGCGTTGCTTGTCCATCGGTATCGGAGAACAGGCGAGTCAGGGGCGGGATGCCGTGCGGCTTAGCACCGCGTTGCGTGCGAGGCTATTGCGGAGTGCCCGCGAAAGCTAAATCCTGTGTAACCTTCAGTTCCCGCCGTGCGCACTATATCGCACTATGCGAAGGTATCTTGTCGAACGAATCGCGTTGTGCGATAATTGCCAGTGAAAGAGATCGAATTCACCTCTGCTGCCGTCCGCTAATGGCGCAAACTCAGCGCTGCGACACGCGGCCAGATCGATCTCAAGCTAAAGACATTCGCAGAAACCGGCGCTGGTGACGTGAAAGCGCTCAAGGGCGTATCAGGCATGCGATTGCGTTCGGGTGACTGGCGCGTCCTGTTCACGATGACGGGCAATACCATCACGGTTCACGCCGTAGGCCACCGCCGCGAGATCTATGATTGAGAGGATGCCATGGCAAAAGCCGGCACAGCAAAGAGCAATGTCCAGTTTATCCGTACCCCCGGCGGTGACGATCTCGCCGTGCTGCCGCGCAACGAATATGATCGACTGGTCGCCTTGGCCGCCGAGGCGCAAGAGGATGCCGGCACGAGCCGGATTGTCCGTAATTCCATGCGTGCCCTGAAGGAGGGGCGCGAGGTCGTGCTGCCGAAGGCCGTCGCCGATCGTCTGGCGAACGGCGATAATGCAGTGCGCGTCATCCGTGAGTGGCGTGGCATGATTCAGGGCGAACTGGCTGTCGCGGTCGGGATCAGCCAGAACTACCTGTCCGAGATCGAGACGGGGCGCCGCAAGGGCCCGGCCGAACTGCAGAAGAAATTCGCTCGCGCGTTGGCTGTACCGGTCGACCTGTTGATCGACTAGGGCAGCGGGCTCGGTCGCCACGACCGGATCCGGCTATTGTTCCCGGCGGAAAACCACCTAAATCCCAGCCTGACGCGGCCATTCAGGCCGAAGGCGATCGGCGGCGCGGTTGCCGGCGGGCGCTGAAAAAGCCTGTGCATGGCTGGCAAACACTTTGATTCGTCATGTCGCCATGCTATCGACCACCGTCAACCCCACCGATGGGCTCCGATTCGACGGCGATGCAGCAGGCAGCGCCGGGAGGCGGCGCTCATCCTTTTACGTTATCGCGGCGGATCGCCGCCGAAAGGAGTTGGCAATGGCGACGGTACAGGCATCCCCCGCGATCCGCGAGGCCTTCACGTTTGACGACGTGCTGCTGAAGCCGGGCCTCTCGGACGTGCTTCCCTCGGAAGTCGACATCCGCTCTTACGTCACCCGCGCCATCCCGCTCAATATCCCGATCATCGCTTCCGCGATGGACACCGTCACCGAAGCGCGCATGGCGATCGCGATGGCGCAGTCCGGCGGCATTGGCGTCATCCATCGCAATTTCGACGCCGAGGGCCAGGCCGCGCAGGTGCGGCAGGTGAAGAAGTTCGAATCCGGCATGGTGGTCAACCCGCTCACCATCGGTCCCGACGCCACGCTCGCGGATGCGCTGACGCTGATGAAGGACCACGGCATATCAGGCATTCCCGTGGTCACCGGCGCGGCCAAAAATGTCCCGGGCAAGCTGGTCGGCATCCTCACCAACCGCGACGTGCGCTTTGCCACCGATCCCAGGCAGAAGGTCTCGGAATTGATGACGCACGAAAACCTCGTGACGGTGCGCGAGGGCGTCAGCCAGGACGAAGCCAAGCGGATGCTGCACAAGCATCGCATCGAGAAGCTCTTGGTCGTCGACGATCAATATCGCTGCGTCGGCCTGATCACCGTGAAGGACATCGAAAAGGCGGTGGCGCATCCGCTGGCCGCAAAGGACGCACAGGGCCGCCTGCGCGTGGCCGCGGCGACCACGGTCGGCGAGGGCGGTTTCGAGCGCACCGAGCGCCTGATCGACGCCGGCGTCGATCTCATTGTCGTGGATACCGCGCACGGCCATTCCTCGCGCGTGCTGGAAGCCGTCAACCGTATCAAGCGGCTCTCCAACGCGGTGCAGGTGATCGCCGGCAATATCGCAACCAAAGACGGCGCGCAGGCGCTGATCGATGCCGGCGCGGATTCAATCAAGGTCGGCATCGGCCCGGGCTCGATCTGCACCACCCGCATCGTCGCCGGCGTCGGCGTGCCGCAGCTCACGGCGATCATGGATGCGGTCGAAGCGGCGAAGAAGGCCAATGTGCCCGTCATCGCCGATGGCGGCATCAAATATTCCGGCGACCTCGCCAAGGCGCTTGCGGCCGGCGCCGACATCGCGATGGTCGGCTCGCTGCTCGCCGGCACCGATGAGACGCCCGGCGAAGTCTTCTTGTGGCAGGGCCGCTCCTACAAGGCCTATCGCGGCATGGGCTCGGTCGGCGCGATGGCGCGCGGCTCGGCCGACCGTTATTTCCAGCAGGACATCAAGGATACGCTCAAGCTCGTGCCTGAAGGCATCGAAGGGCAGGTGCCCTACAAGGGCCCGGTCGCCAATGTGATGCACCAGCTTGCCGGCGGCCTGCGCGCCGCAATGGGCTATGTCGGCGCCAGGAACATCGCCGAATTCCACAACAAAGCGGAGTTCATTCGGATCACCGGTGCTGGCTTGCGCGAGAGCCACGTCCACGACGTCACCATCACCCGCGAATCCCCGAACTATCCGGGCGGGGCGTAAGCTCCGTCTCTCTGTTATTCCGGGCTTCATGCGTCGTATCGTCCCCGAATGACGCTTCCGATTGATTGGCTGCTTCGCTACGGTGACGCGAAGCAAACAATCGGAGGAAACATCATGCCCCAGGGCAAGCGCATCGTTCTCGCCTCGCGTCCCGTTGGCGAACCCAAACCATCCGACTTCCGCCTCGAGGAATATGCCGTGCCGGAGCCGGGCGCGGGCCAGGTCCTCTTGCGCACGATCTGGCTGTCGCTCGATCCCTATATGCGCGGGCGCATGAGCGATGGCCCGTCCTATGCGCAGCCGGTGCCGGTCGGCGGCGTGATGGAAGCCGGCACGGTGAGCGAAGTGGTCGCTTCCAACAACCCAGCCTTTGCCAAGGGCGACATCGTGCTGTCGCGCGCCGGCTGGCAGACGCACGCGCTCTCCGACGGCAAGGGCCTGTCCAAGATCGATCCAAAGCTTGCGCCGATCTCGACCGCGATCGGCGTGCTCGGCATGCCCGGCATGACCGCCTATACGGGGCTGCTCGACATCGGCAAGCCGCAAGCAGGCGAGACTGTGGTCGTGGCTGCGGCGTCAGGCGCGGTCGGTTCCGCGGTCGGGCAGATCGCAAGGATCAAGGGTGCCCGCGCAGTCGGCATTGCCGGCGGCAAGGACAAATGCGACTTCGTGAAGAACGAGCTTGGCTTCGACGATTGCCTCGATCATCGCGATCCCGACCTCGCGGCCAAGTTGAAGGAAGCTTGTCCGAAGGGCATCGACGTCTATTTCGAGAATGTCGGCGGCGCCGTGTTCGACGCGGTGTTCCCGCTGCTGAACCCGTTCGCGCGCGTGCCGGTCTGCGGCTTGATCGCGCACTACAACGATACCGAGAGCAAGCCGCCGAAATGGGCCGGCGCGATGATGCGCGCGATCCTGACCAAGCGCCTGACGTTCCGCGGTTTCATCGTCAGCGATTTCGCCGCCCGTCACGGCGATTTCCTGCGCGACATGTCGCAGTGGGTGCGCGAGGGCAAGGTCAAGTACAAGGAGTTCGTCACCGACGGCCTCGAGAGCGCGCCGGACGCCTTCATGGGGCTGCTGAAGGGCGCCAATTTCGGCAAGCAGCTTGTGCGCGTCGGGCCGGACAAGGCGTGACCCATCACAGCTCAGCGAGCACTGCGATCCATTGGTCGTACGGCGCCGACCTCGCGCATCGGTGAAGGGAAATCAGGAACGCACTGCTGCTTGCGGCTGTTGGTGCCGAGCATGATCCGACAGAACCGGGAACGTTTCGCTCGCCATAAGCGCGAAGCGTTCCCGCGCGAGGGTCATGCACAACCAGCAGGCCAAGGTGCCGGGAAGCCGAACATCATCGGTTCCTCGCATCGCAATGGAGCAGCTAATGAGAAGACTGGCAGTCCTATCGGCAGCACTGATCGGGGTAGCGACGTTGGCAAATCCTGTGGCCGCCCGCGAGCGCTACGTGCAGCGGCCCGCCATGGTGGACCCCGACATGGCCGCCCCGGCCGCCCCGTATTACCGCAGCGGGCCGGCCTACTATCCGGGGCCGCGCGTCGGCGCATTCGCCACCGCGCCCTGGGATAATTCCCCGCCGCCGTCCTACTACGGCTCGCCTTACGCGGGGGCATACTACGGCTACTGACCTCCGGGAAATTTGGCAGCAACACCAGTCCGCCGCGGCCACCGCGGCGGGCTTTTTCATGCCGCCGGTAGCGACATCGCAGGCCTTGGGCAGGGCCACCGTACCCGAAAGATCACAGCGTTAACCAAATGATTCCTGCGCGGTCCACGTTTGCTTGACTGTGCATGCAACACATTGAATCATCACATTATTTTCAGGTGTAGCTATGTTTGAAATCGGTGTTTTCTGTGTCATTTTGCTGGCGGTCGGCTATGTGGTGGCCATGTGGGTCATCAGCCGCCGCGCTGATGTTTTGCATGGCAAATTCGTCGAGGCCGAAGCCGAGCCAGAACCGTTCGGAATAGGGCCGCTGCTGCCGCCGCCGGCGCCGCGCCCCAACGCGGAATCCCTGCAGGCACTGCTGACGGTGATCCAGCAGGATCTGAAGGACAATCATTCACCAGGATCAGAGGGATACGGCGCAGACTTGACGCGTCGGCCTAATCCGCCGCCATCTCTGCGAGCAGCGCGTCGAGGCTGATATCGACCTGGCCTTTCGCCCTGACGTGGCGGACCTCGAAACTGTCGGGCCGGAAGCGGTACTCGACAATCCCGGTTTCCTTGATCCCGATCACGTCCTGCATGTGGTCGGGAATCATGAAGCCGACGGACGGCGCCCAGACATGGCGGACGCCCCGATGGGTGAAATCGCGCCGCTGATGCACATGGCCGCTGCCGACCAGGCGCCAGTCGACCGCGCCGAACATCTCGATCAGGCGGCACCGCGCCGGCTGCGGGACATAGCGGATCGCGGTTTCCGCAAGCTCGGCATCATCAGGCAGATTCAGGAACAGCGGCTTGTGCAGGAACAGCGCAACCGGGTTGCCGTTGACGTTGCCAAGCTGTGAAGCGAGCCAGTCGAACTGCTCGGCCTCGCTATCGAGCCCGGTATTCATGATCAGCGAATTGAGCCCGATGAAGCGCCAGCCGGCGGCCTCGAAGCACCAGCGATCCTCGCCGACGATGGCGCGGAACGCATCGCAATTCTCCTCCGTTGCCGGCTCTGTCGGCGGCGTGCCGACCGCGGTCGGGTTGTCGCCGATGTCGTGATTGCCCGGCAGATAGCGGCAATCGACCGGCAGCGCCGCATGCAGCGACTTGGCAAATTCGAGATCGGCGCGGCTGTTCGGCCCGTCGAAGGCGACGTCCCCGCTGTTGAGCACGAGGTCGGGCCGCGTCGCGTCGACATGCTCGGCGACCGCCTCAAAATTCGCGATCAGCGTCGGCCGGATGCGGGCGAGGTGGGTGTCGGAAATCTGGGTCAGGCGAAATTCGGACATGCGGAATTCCTTTTGGAACGATGTTAGATCGGGCCGAAGTCGGAATGATGACGGTGTCACGTTGTCAGTAGCGGAAGCGTTCGCCATCAGCTATCGCTTGCGTTTTAAACGGGGTATGAATCCCATGTCGGTTCAAATGGTTCTGCTGCCGGTCTTCGTGCTGGTCGGCCTCACCTTCGCGCTGCTGCTCGGCATGATGCGAACGCGGCGCGGAGACACTGGCGGCCCCAACCGCGCAACGCAGCTTGCCGATTGCTACCGCGACCAGTTCGAATTGCCTGTGTTATTCTATCTCCTGATCGCACTTGCGCTGCCGCTGCGCCGTGCCGATCTCGTCATCGTGATGCTGTCCTGGGTGTTCGTGGTGACGCGCTTTGCCCATGTCGGCATCTTCGTCACCTCAAACGATTCCGCACCCCGCTCGACGGCCTGGCTCGCAAGCGCGCTGGTGCTGTTTGCGATGTGGCTCTATTTCGCTCTGAAACTCCTGCTCCTGATCTGAAAGTTCCTGATGACCCCCGCTGCGCGTCTCTCCGCCGCCATCGAATTGATCGACACCATCGACGCGCAGCGCGTGCCGGCGGCGAAAGCCTTGAAGGAGTGGGGCACCGCGCACCGCTATGCCGGCTCCGGCGATCGTGCCGCGATCTCTGGCCTGATCTGGGACGTGCTGCGCCGGCAATCCTCCAGCGCCTACCTGATGGATGACGACAGTGCCCGCGCGCGCGTGCTCGGCATGCTCCATCTCGAGCGCGGCATGGACGTCGACGCCATCGCCGCACTCTGCGACGGCGGCCGCTTCGCCCCATCGCCGCTCACTGATGCGGAGCGCTCAGCGCTGACCTCGCGCTCGCTGCAGGGCGCGCCGGCACATATCGCCGGCGATTATCCGGAATGGCTCGATCCGTACCTCGCAAAGGTGTTCGGCGATGACCGCGTGCCGGAAGCGACCGCGATGGCGAGCCGCGCGCCGCTTGATCTGCGCGTCAACACGCTGAAGACGAGCCGCGACAAGATGCTGCCGCGGCTGAAGCATCTCGGCGCCAAGGAAACGCCGTGGTCGCCGCTTGGTCTGCGGATCGAGCTCGGCGCCGACGCCCGCAATGTCGGCATCCATGCCGAGGAGGATTTCGTCAAGGGCGGCATCGAAGTGCAGGACGAAGGCTCGCAGCTCGCCGCGCTGTTCTCGGCCGCAAAGCCCGGCGAGCAGGTGATCGATCTCTGCGCCGGCGCCGGCGGCAAGACGCTGGCGCTCGCCGCGATGATGCAGGGCAAGGGCCGGCTGATCGCGACCGACCGCGACAAGCGCCAGCTCGCGCCGATCCACGAGCGCCTGTCGCGCGCCGGCGTGCACAATTGCGACGTCCGCACGCCCAAGGGCGACAGCGATCCGCTCTCGGACATCAAGGGCTCCGCCGATCTCGTCGTCATCGACGCGCCCTGCACAGGCACCGGCACCTGGCGCCGCAACCCGGACGCCAAATGGCGGATGCGCCCGGGCGCGCTCGAGGTGCGGCTGAAGGACCAGGCCGAGGTGCTCGCGCGCGCGGCGCCCCTGGTGAAGCCGGGCGGGCGCATCGCCTACATCACCTGCTCGGTGCTGCCGGCCGAGAACGGCGAGCAGGTCGGAGCCTTCCTCGCCCGCCATGGCGAATTCTCGATCATCCCACCCGAACAGACCGCCAGCATCCTCTGGGACAAGGCGGAAGCCTTCGCCGCCGCGGCCCTGCCGTCGCCGGAAGGCTGGCTGATGACCCCCCGCCGCACCGGAACCGATGGCTTCTTCGTCTCGATCCTGAAGCGAACGGGGTAGGTGCGTAAGGGTGGGCAAAGCGCAGCGTGCCCACCATCCACGGGCGGTGCAAGAAAGGTGGGCACGCTCCGCTTTGCCCACCCTCATATGGGGCTTTGTGAGTCAAGGCTCTCAACGAACAGGGTTGGGTTGGGTTTTTGCG